>NZ_JBPKJP010000089.1:0-16844 GCF_051217035.1 Lysobacter sp. 1R34A | reverse complement strand
TCGCGCGCGGCCGCCCCGGCCGCCGCCGCGCCGGCCGCGGCGTCGGTGGGCATGATCCAGTCCGCCCCGGTCCGTTCCGGCCAGCAGATCTATGCCGACAACCGCGACCTGACCGTACTGACCACGGTCGGCGCCGGTGCCGAAGTCATCGCCGACGGCTCGGTCCACATTTACGGCCCGCTGCGCGGCCGCGCCCTGGCCGGCGCGCAAGGCAACGAAAAAGCCCGCATCTTCTGCCGCGAGTTCCATGCCGAACTCGTAGCGATCGCGGGCCACTACAAGGTGCTCGAAGACATCCCGAAGGAACTGCGCGGCAAGGCCGTGCAGATCTGGCTGGAAGACGAACAAATCAAAATTGCGGCTCTGGATTGAAGCCGCACCATTGGAGGAACGAGTTTTGACCGAAATCATCGTAGTCACTTCGGGCAAGGGCGGTGTCGGCAAGACCACCACCAGCGCCAGCCTTTCCTGCGGGCTCGCCCGTCGCGGCCACAAGGTCGCCGTGATCGACTTCGACGTCGGCCTGCGCAATCTCGACCTGATCATGGGCTGCGAACGCCGCGTGGTTTACGACTTCGTCAACGTCGTCAACGGCGAAGCCAATCTCAAGCAGGCGCTGATCAAGGACAAGCGTTTCGACAACCTCTACATCCTGGCCGCCTCGCAGACCCGCGACAAGGACGCGCTGACCAAGGAAGGCGTGCAGAAGGTCCTGGAGGACATCGCCGCCGAAGGCTTCGACTACATCGTCTGCGACTCCCCGGCCGGCATCGAGAAAGGCGCGTTCCTGGCGATGTACTTCGCCGACCAGGCGGTGGTCGTGGTCAACCCGGAAGTCTCCTCGGTGCGCGACTCCGACCGCATCCTGGGCCTGCTGTCGTCCAAGACCCGCCGCGCCGAGAACGGCGAGCGCGTCAAGGAGCACCTGCTGCTGACCCGTTACAGCCCCAAGCGCGTGGAAGGCGGCGAGATGCTGAGCATCGGCGACGTCGAAGAAATCCTCGGCCTCAAGACCATCGGCGTCATCCCGGAATCCGGCGACGTGCTCAATGCCTCCAACAAGGGCGAGCCGGTGATCCTGGAAACCGAATCCGACGCTGCCCAGGCCTACGACGACGCCGTCGCCCGCCTGCTCGGCGACACCCGACCGATGCGCTTCACGCAAGTGGAAAAGAAGGGCTTCTTCAGCAAGATTTTCGGAGGCTGAGCTTATGGGTCTGTTCGACTTCCTGCTGGCCAAGAAGCAGACCGCATCGGTCGCCAAGGACCGTTTGCGGATCATCGTCGCCCACGAGCGCGCCGGCCGCGGCGGTGGCGGCCCCGACTATCTGCCGATGCTGCAGCGCGAATTGCTCGAGGTGATCCGAAAATACGTCAACGTCGACGCCGAATCGGTCAAGGTCGATCTGATCGGAGAAGGCGACAACAAGGTCCTCGACATCTCGGTGGCCCTGCCGGAAAACCCGGCGCAGGCCTGAGCCGGCGCGGTCGGCCTGCCGGCCGCGAACCTGCCGGAGCGCCCAGCGGGCGGCGCAAGCCGCCTGCCGGGACGCGAGTCCGGCTCGCCATCGCCGCAAGGCCCAGCGATTCGCATGACCGACGAGCGCATCCGCCGGACGCATCGGCATAGCCGCGCCGCTACCGCGTCCGCTCCTCGCTGCTGGTCACTACTCGCTCCTCACTGCTGCTTGCTCACTGCTGGTTGCTCGCCGCTCCGTACCCGCACGGACTAAGTTCCAAACGATAACACCCTGCCAAAGCGCGCCATGCTGACCCTGTCCCACCTCGCCTTCGACGACGTCGCCGCCCTGCTCGCACGCTACGACCTGCGCCTGCAGCGCGTCGACGACGGCGAGCCGATCCCGGGCAGCTATTGGGGCGATACCGAAGCCGGCCTGATCGGCAGCACCGTGTACGCCCGCGGCGACACCCCCTTGCATTCCCTGCTGCACGAAGCCGCCCATCTGATCGTGCTGCCGCCCGAGCGCCGCGCCGAGGTCCACACCGACGCCACCGACTCGATCGAGGAAGAGGACGCCGTGTGCGTGCTGCAATGCCTGCTGGGCGATGCCATCCCCGGCGCCAGCCGCGAACGCATCTTCGAAGACATGGACACCTGGGGCTACAGCTTCCGCCTCGGTTCGGCGCGCGCCTACGTCGAGCAGGACGCCGAAAGCTCGTGGCAGTGGCTGGCCGAGCGCGGACTGGTGCGGCTGCCGGAGCGGGTGTTGGCGTTGTAGCGCTAGGCAGGTCGCCCGCGCGCCATCGGTGCGCTTTCAAGTTGCCCACACCAGACCCGGCTCACAGCGCCGCAGCCGCAGCGCTGTAGGAGCGACGTGAGTCGCGACCGCACAGTTTCAATCTCGCGTCGAACGCCTCCCAGGCCCCGGGGGTAGGAGCGACGCAAGTCGCGACCGCGCAACTCCGATAGCCCGCGCCGCCGCCCGCAGATTCGTGGTCGCGGCTTGCGCCGCTCCTAACCCGGCGTCAGCACGTCGCTTCGATCGATGACATAGGCATTGGTGCATCAACGCATCCCGCGGTCGCGGCTCACGCCGCTCCTACAGGGATCGCGTCGCCGCGCTCGGGTTTCGATTGGTGGCTTTGGCTTGGCCTGGCTCGGTCTTGGCCTTGGCCGTTGCGGTGCGACGCCTCGATCTCGCGAAGGCAACAGAAAACCCGAAGGACGGCCTGCACGGATGCAAGCCGTTTTTCATCGGGACAGGGATGTCCCGTATGAAAAATCACCGCGTATGCATCGCTCGTGCGGGCTTGTGATTCAAAACAAAGCAACTTCTTTGGTTACCTTTCTTTTGTTGCTTATGACAAAAGAAAGTAACCCGCCGCTTTAGTGGCGGAAGCTTTGGGTTTGATCTTGATGTTGATGCCGATCCTGATCTTGCTAGATAGCCACGCCGCTAGAGCGTCACAACGATGTCGCGGCTTGCGCCGCTCCTACCCTGGCGAGAGCACGCGGCTACGATCGATGGCATAGGCATTGGCGCGTAAGCGCGTCCCTGGTCGCGGCTCACGCCGCTCCTACAAGGAGAGCGCGTCGCCACGCTCGGATTTCGGCCGGCGGCTTTGGCTTTAGCCTTGGCTGTTGCTGTTGCTGTTGCTGTTGCTCTTGCTGTTGCTGTTGCTGTGCGTCGCAGAGCACTCGCGAAGGCAAAAGAAGACCCGGAGGGCGGCGCGCAGGGATGCGCGCCGTTTTTCATCGGGACAGGGACGTCCCGTATGAAAAATCCCTGCGTCGGCATCGAACACGCGGGCCATTGATTCAAAGAAAAGCACTTTTCTTTGGTTACCTTTCTTTTGTTGCTTTAGACAAAAGAAAGTAACCCGCCGCTTTAGTGGCGGAAGCTTTTGGGTTTGATCTTGATCTATTGAATGAGAGAAGCGCCGCGAGACCGAAGCCGCGCGGTCGCGGCTTGCGCCCCTCCTACCCTGCGAGAGCACGCCGCTTCGACGATGGGCGTCGGCCACGCAGCCTCTGCGCGTTCCGCGGTCGCGACTCACGTCGCTCCTACAGAAAGCTAAGCAGACATTCTGGATACGAGCAAAGCCCCGCACATAACGGGCAGCACGAGAGATTAAAGAGAGAAGGATCCTGCGAGCGGCCACCGACGCCCTCCCTGGCGCCGACGCCATTCAAACCGTGCGGATCGGGCTATCCCCATAACCCTCTCCGTCTTCTTACAGCTTCCCTTCCCCTGACTGCGCCATCCAGGCGCTTACCCCCACCGAGTGCCTGCCGGCCGCGTTCTCAGAACGCGACCGGCGAAATCTGCGCGATCCGCGCGGCGTCGACCGCCGCAGGCTCGGCTTCGCTGACCGGCGCCGGCAGCGCCGATTCGGCGCGCCGGACGGGACCGGCGTCGGCCGGCCCATTCATCATCACGATCCCCACCACCGCCAACGCCAGCAAGGCGGCCATGGCGACGCGCCTCAGGTTGAGGCTGCCGTGAGGAGGTTCGACCGGCGCTTGGTCGCGCGCCCAACTCAGATCGGCCGTAAACAGGCATTCGCCACCTTCGCGCCGGTTGCGCTGCGACGAAGTCGTCGCCAGGGGCCGGTACCGCCTGCCATCGGAAGAGCTCATCGTGTGTTTCATGCCTTTCCTGTTGAAGCCAAAACGATTCCCCGTGGGATCCACCCATCCCAAGCGGCGCCGATGAACGGCTGCCGCTGGGCGTCACTTTTTCCGTTTTGGCGTCACAAATCAAATCCCTTTTTGTGACATGGGTAGGAACCTGCCGAAGACGCGCCGTCCCGAAATCTGAACGGAATCATCACAAAGGGGCTGTGCGTTGCACCAGCGGAAAATGAATACCGAAAATTTAACAATCTAAGCGGTTACACGTAACGATAATATAACGGAATTGAAGGCGGGTTTCCCGGTGCCGTCCGAGCTGAACCGCCTGAATCGGTCAAATATCGACCTGAACAGGCTCGCGCGTAACCGTTTTCAGCTCGGCTCATGTGCCGAATGTGCGCAGAACCGCGGTTGGCCTGGCTGCGCCGGAGCTTCCGGCGGGTCGCCCTGGCACCGTGGCGACGGTCGGCTTGCGCCGGACCGACCCGGCCTCTAGCCTTCTGGCTCGCGCGGCACAGCGCGGCACTTCCTGGAGAGAGCACACATGAACCATGTTCGCGCCTTGTTGGCGCTTGGCATCGCTGCGGCCGTGATCGGCCTGGCCGGATGCAAGAAGGACCCCACCCCCTCCTCCAGCACCACGGCGCCCGTCGCGCCGGAAGGCGAAACCGCCGACCAGTTCATCGCCCGGGTCAACGACGAATACAAGAAGATGTATCCGGAGATGACCTCGGCGCAGTGGTTGTCCTCGACCTACATCAACGACGACAGCCAGTTGCTCTCGGCCAAGGCCAACGAGCGCTATCTGACCCAGCTCAACAGCTGGATCGAACAGTCGAAGAAGTTCGAAGGCCAGCAGATGTCGCCCGCGAGCGCGCGCGCGATCCAGTTGCTGAAGATCGGCACCTCGATGCCGGCGCCGAAGGACCCGGCCAAGCTCGCCGAACTGACCCAGATCGCCACGCGCATGGAAGGCATGTACGGCTCGGGCACCTATTGCAGCGGCACCGGCGACACCGATTGCCGCCAGCTCGGCGATCTCGAAGACGTGCTGCGCAACAGCCGCGACTACGACGCCCAGCTCGACGCATGGAAGGGCTGGCACACGATCTCCAAGCCGATGCGCAAGGACTACACGCGCTTCGTCGAACTGGTCAACGAAGGCGCGCGCAACCTTGGCTATGCCGACACCGGCGAGCTGTGGCGCTCGGGCTACGACATGAGCCCGGCCGAACTCGCCGCCGAGACCGATCGCCTGTGGGGCCAGGTCAAGCCGCTGTACGAACAACTGCACTGCTACACCCGCTCGCGCCTGGAAGCCAAGTACGGCGCCGACAAGGGCGAGACCACCGGCGGCATGCTGCCGGCGCATCTGCTCGGCAATATGTGGCAACAGGACTGGGGCAACATGTGGGACGTGCTGGCGCCGTACAGCGAGCAGCAGGCCGGCAGCCTCGACATCAACGGTGCGCTCGCGCGCCAGTACCAGCACAACTTCGACCTGCAGACGGCGAAGAATCCGGGCGACCGCGCCGCCGCCGAACAGGCGCAGATCGAGGTCGACGCCAACCTGGCCAACGCCAAGCAGATGACCGAGCGCGCTCAGGACTTCTATGTCTCGCTCGGCATGCCCAAGCTGCCCGACAGCTATTGGACCAAGACCCAGTTCATCAAGCCGCGCGACCGCGACGTGGTCTGCCACGCCAGCGCCTGGGACATGAACATGGGCGGCGACGTGCGCACCAAGATGTGCATCAAGCCGAACGAAGAAGACTTCACCACGATTTACCACGAGCTCGGCCACGTCTATTACTACCTGGCCTACAACAACCAGCCGCCGCTGTTCCAGACCGGCGCGCACGACGGTTTCCACGAAGCCATCGGCGACACCATCGTGCTGGCGATGACGCCCAAGTACCTGCAGTCGATCGGCCTGGTCGGCAGCCAGCAGCAGAGCAACGAGGCGCTGATCAACGCGCAGATGCGCATGGCCCTGGCCAAGGTCTCGTTCCTGCCGTTCGGCCTGATGATCGACCGCTGGCGCTGGGGCGTGTTCGACGGCTCGATCAAGCCGGGCGAGTACAACAAGGCCTGGTGGGACCTGAAGGCGAAGTACCAGGGCGTGGCCCCGGTCGAGGCGCGCGGCGAAGAGTTCTTCGATGCCGGCGCCAAGTACCACGTGCCGGGCAATACCCCGTATACGCGTTACTTCCTCTCGCACGTGCTGCAGTTCCAGTTCTACAAGTCGCTGTGCGACGCGGCGGGCTTCAAGGGCCCGCTGTACGAGTGCAGCTTCTACGGCAACAAGGCCGCCGGCGCGAAGTTCCAGGCGATGCTGAGCAAGGGCGCCAGCCAGCCGTGGCAGCAGACCATGAAGGAACTGACCGGCAACGAGAAAATGGACGCTTCGGCGGTGCTGGAATATTTCGCTCCGCTGCAGACCTGGCTGAAGCAGCAGAACGAAGGCCAGAGCTGCGGCTGGCAGGCTTCGGCGGCGGGCGCGCCGGCTCCGGCAGGCGCCAAGCCCGCGGCGGCCAAGCCCGAGGCGAAGCCGGCCAAGCCCGCGCAGGGCTGAGCCCGGGCCTCGCGGCGTACGCGGCCGCAAGCGAAAGGAAGAACCGGCTTCGGCCGGTTTTTCTTTGGGCGCGGATAGGCGCGGCAGCCGTCCTCTCTGCCCTGCTCGTCCAGCGCCTCTGCCTGGGGGGCAGAGGGCCACTGACCACTCTGGCAATGGCTACGCAGACTCCGGCTATGACTCGCCAGCGCCGAGATCAGGCGTCGATCGCGTCTTCGGTGTCTTCGGCGACTTCGGCGACTTCGGCGACTTCGTCTCGATTCTGCCGAGGCGCGTCGTGTGCCCGCCGCTGCGCCAGCAAGGCGCGGTACTCCTCGAGCAAACCGTGCAGCCGCTGATTCAGATGCGCACCGAGCATGGCCGAGTACGGCTGATCGGCCGCGCACATCTTCTGCAGCACCGTCAGCTGTTCGTCGAAGCGCTGCAGGCAATCCTGCCGTGCCTCGTCGGCCAGGCCGCTCGCGACGGCCAGCAGGGACTCGGCCCCGGCCAGCACGGCCCGCGCCAGCGCGAGATAGCGAGTGCGTTCTTCGACCAGGTCCTGCCGATTCAAGCCCAGAATGTCGATGCTGGCCTTGCCGTAGACATCGTGCTCGCGACCGTCGAAACGCGGCGCCACCAGCGACAGCTTGTCTTCGGGCCAGTCGAGATGAGCGGCCGGGTCGCGCCGGGTCGGATCGATCAGCAGCGGATCTTCGGCCTCGCAGTTTTCGCGCGGTCCGGTCGCGCGCCGGCCCCGGATCGGAAACAGATTGCCCTTGCCCACCGTCACCGGCGCCTGTCCCGCCACGGCCGCACGCCCCATGCCCGATTGCGCTATGCGCAAGCCGTTGCGGCGGTTGCACAGGGCGCAGCTGGGCAGCAGGTTGGACCAATCGGCCGCCAGCCACCAGTAGCCGCGGTGCGCGGCATCGCCCTCCACGCCGGCCTTGGGCCGATAGTGCTCGACGTCGGTCGGCGAACTGGCGCTGTGGAAGGACTCGCAGTACGCGCACTTGCCGCCGAACAGGGTCCGCATCGCCTCGGCCACATCCGCACTCTTGTAGGCGGCGAAGGCGAAGCTGCCCGCGCGCTGGTCGCGATAGTGACCGTGGGCCCGCTCGAGCTCCCTGGCCCCGGCGCCGTCGTTGGCCGTCAGCGACGGCGGCGCTGCGACGCCGCGACGGTCGACGTATCTCATCGGCTCGTCTCCACGCCCAAGTGCCGTTCCAGCCGGCGCACGATTTCCTCCAACGCGTCCTCGCGCATCGCGTCGCGTTCGATCGACGAGCCGCGGCGGCGGGATTCGATATAGCGCTCGGTGGCCTCGCCGATCAGTTGCTCGGCGGGCGTGTCGCCGCGCGGCAGCGCCCGCAACGAGTCGGCGAGGCGCGCGCGTTCCTGCGCCTCTTCCGGCTTCGGTTCGGGCAACCCAAGCAGGTAGGCATAACGGTTCAGCGCCGCCTCGGTCTGCGGCCGCGCCGTGCTGGCCAGGCCGAAGAAGTCCGAGGTCAGCAACTGGTCGCTGCGCAGCAGCTCGATGTTCGGCAGGTCCTCGCGCGGCCGGATGCGATCGTCCTGGTCGCGGTACAGCACGTGCACCTCGCCGTTGCGCATGCCGCGCAGGCACAGCGCGTCGTGCGCGGTGACGATGAACTGCACCCTCGGCATCGCCCGCCGCAGCGCCGACATCACCTCGATCTTCCAGCGCGGGTGCAGGTGCACGTCGATCTCGTCGATCAAGACGATGCCCTGCGCGTATTCCAGATTGCCCCAGGCCTCGACCATGCGCCGCATGATGTCCACGGCCATCGCGAACAGCGAGCGATAGCCGTCGCTCATGCGTTCGACCGGGGTCACCCGGCCGTGTGCGCGCACCATCACGTGGCCGCCCGGGCCGCGGAAGATATCGTCGTCCTCGTGCAAGGAGAACACCTCGCGCATCGCCCGGGCCACCGCGTTGAAATGCTGCTGGCTGGCCTCCACCAGCCACGGCGAGGGGTCTTCGAGCTTGGCGAAAGGATCGAACAGGCTGCGGTTGACCGCATTCTTGTGGATGCGGTCGTGCGAGCGGAAAAAACGCCGTGCGCCGTAAGCCAGCACCATCGACGGCACCGAGCCGGCATAGGCCTCGATGCGGCCGAGCGGGTCGATCTCGACACGGCGGGTGTCGCCGGACGACAGCAGCACCTCGACGTAGGGCCGGTCGGTCAGCACGTCCCAGGAATCGCGCTGGCGCGGCAGGAAATCGCTGCCCTCGACCCGGCTGCCCTTGCGCAGGCGCTCGTCCATCAAGGTCAGGGCAAGCGCCTGCAGCACGGTGCTCTTGCCGGCCGCGTTCTCGCCGAGCAGCATCACCCCGGGCGCGTTGCTGTCGGAGGCCTGGGCAGGGGCGAACTCGAGTTCGAGCCGGTCGATGCCCTTGAAATTGAAGATCCGCACGCGCTCGACCCGGGACGCGTCCCGTTGGGGCCTGAGCTCGTAGTACTCGCTCGCCGCGCTCGACGACGATTCGGGGACGAGCGTGTGGTCCGCGCCCGAGAGGTATTCGGAGGCCACCCGGTCCCAGAGCGCATCGTGCCCGGCCAGGCGCGGGATGTCGCGCGAAGGGCGGAAACCGACGATCGGCTTGAGCCCTGCCCGGCGCGCGGTTTCCTTGGCCACGGTATCGAGCGCGGAGCGGATCGCGCCGCTGTGCTTGAGGTTGTCCAACTCGTCGATCAACCCGATCGTGACCGGTTCGGCCTGCGGATCGATCGCCTGCTGAACAGTGCTCAGCAGATCGAAGATCCACAGCCGCCGCGCTTCCACCAGGCGCGGACGGTTGAGGGTCAACACCTCGATGCTGACCGCGCCCTTGTCGGTCTTTCCGGCCAGGCGGCCGTCGGGCAGGAACGCCAGATGGCGCGCGGGGTCGTCGCGGCAGGGATCGATCAGCAACGCGCGCTCGCTCGCCACCGTCTGCCGCCAGGCGGTCATCGGCAAGGCGCGCGGGGTGTCGACCGGGAACAGATTGCGCTTGGCCGCAACGCATTCGCCGCAGGCGTACATCAGGTTGCGCCACTCGAACGCCAGCCAACCGTAGTGATCGGGGCTTTCCACGCGCGTGCGCGGATCGGCCGCGGCCAGGATCGGCCGGAACGGGTCGATACGGCTTTCGTGCGGCTGCAGACCGGATTCGCAGTACGCGCACTTGCCGTTGAACTGCGCGTGCAGCGCGGCGAACACGTCCGGGCCGAGGAACAGGGGTTCGTAACGTTCGAACGGTGCGCGCTGGCGTTGGCGTTCCTCGACCGGGCGGCTGTAGAACGCGGTGATTTCGCGGGCCCAGTCCAGCAATTCCGGCCGGCGCAACGACGGCGGCGTCGCCAGCCTTTTCACTTTCCTCATGCGGCCCCTCCGCAGGGCTTCGGCGGCCGCGGACGGCCCGGACTTTCGTGGCTGCGCCGGCTTCGTGGCTGCGCCGGGCGGCGGATCGCCGTCATTATGAACATGGCCGGGTCTGGCGGAATGGCATTCGGTCGGAGATCGCGAAGCCGAAGCGAGACCGGCCTCGGGCACAATGCCGATGCGGCCCGCGCTTGCGCCGCCACCGTCCTGGTCGCCGTCGCGGCGGCCGCGCTCCCGGAGTTCCGCATGCCCCCGTCGATCCGCCTGTCCGCCGCCTTGTTGCTCGCGCTCTCGCCCACCGCCGGCGCCGCCGCCGAACGCGTCGACCTGCTGATCCGGCATGCCAACGTGATCGACGTGGTCGACGGCAAGACCCGCGCCGACCAAGCCATCGCGGTGCGTGGCGAGCGCATCGTCGCCATCGTCGACGACGCCAAGGCCAGCGGCTACGAAGCCGCACAAACCATCGAAGCCCGGGCCAAATACGCGATCCCGGCGCTGTGGGACATGCACGTCCATTTCGGCGGCGGCGACAAGCTGATCGAAGAAAACAAGAACCTGCTGCCGTTGTACGTGGCCCACGGCATCGCCGCGGTGCGCGACGCCGCCGGCGACCTCAGCCCGAGCGTGTTCGAATGGCGCGAGGCGATCGCCGCCGGCCGTCTCGACGGCCCGGCCATCTTCACCTCGGGTCCGAAACTCGAAGGCTACAAGTCGATCTGGCCCGGCGACATCGAGGTCGGCAGCGCCGCGGAGATTTCCCAGGCGCTCGACCGGCTGCAGGGCTGGAAGGTCGATTTCGTCAAGATCACCGACAACACCTTGTCGCCGGAGTTGTTCCTCGACGCCCTGAAACAGGCCCATGCGCGCGGTCTGCGCACTTCGGCGCACGTGCCGTTCACCCTCACCATCGATGCGGTCAGCGCCGCCGGGCTCAGCTCGATCGAGCACATCGAATACGCCTACAAGGCCGGCTCGCCGCAGGAAGCCGAGATCGGCGCGATGGTCGCGCGCGGCGAGATCGACAGCCGCGAGGGCTGGAACCGTATTCAGGCCAGCTTCGACGAGGACACCGCGCGCGCCGCTTATCGCCGCCTGGCGAAACGCGGCACCGCGGTCACGCCGACCCTCAACGGCAGTTTCGTCACCACCTATCTCGACCGCGATGACCACCGCGGCGACGCCTATCTGCGCTACATCGGCCCCGGCCTGCAAGCGACCTACGCTTGGCGGGTCGAACGCGCCGCCAAGGACGACGCTGCGGCGATCGAGCGCCGCCACCAACGCTACGAACGCAATGCGGCGATCCTGCCCCTGCTGCAGTCGTCGGGGGTCGCGATCCTCGCCGGCACCGATGCGGGCTTCCTCAATTCCTTCAACTACCCCGGCATCGGCCTGCACGACGAGTTGCAGCGCTTCGTCGATCACGGCCTGACCCCGTTGCAGGCGCTACAGGCGGCGACCATCAACGGCGCCCGTTTCCTCGGCCAGGACGGCCTGCACGGCCGGCTCGCCGCCGGCAAGGCCGCCGACATCGTCCTGCTCGATGCCGACCCGCTGCGCGACATCGGTGCCACCCGGCGCATCGATACCTTCGTGTTGCGCGGCAAGGTCCACGACCGCAAGGCGCTGGATGCGATGCTGGAGGACGTGCGCGCGAAGGTGGCAGCGCAGAGCGCCGCCAAAGCCGCGCCGTAACCTTTGCCGAATCGAAGGCCAGCGCCGGCCTCGGTCGCAAGGCGCGAGCGGGAATCGTCACCCGCGCCATCCTGGCGGGATCGCGGTCGCGGCTCGCGCCCTCCTGTCCTTGAAGTCCGTCGGCAGGATCCGTCAGCGCCGGAACTTCTGCGGGGTGGTGCCGCTGAACTGCTGGAACATGGCGATGAAGGCCGAGGCGCTGGCATAGCCCATCGCCACCGCCACCTGCTGCACGCTGCGGCCTTGTTCGAGCAGCGGGATCGATTGCTGGAAACGCAGGCGCTGGCGCCATTGGCTGAACGACATGCCCAGTTCGTCGCGGCAGCGCCGGCTCAGGGTGCGCTCGGTGGTGTGCACGCGCTGCGCCCATTGCTCGAGAGTGGTGTTGTCGCCGGGACGGTGCTGCAAGGCATCGAGGATCGGGCCCAGCAGACGGTCTTCGCTCTGCGGTACGAAGCGCGACAGCATCGGCGTGGCCAACAGCTTGTCGATCAACACCCGCGCCAGGCGCCGGTCGGCCGGGGTGTCCGGTATTTCGATGCCGCGGTCGAACAAATCCTCCACCCCGGCGACGAACAAGGGATGCAGGCGCACGATGCCCGGCGCTTTCGGCAGCATCGGCGTGTAGCGCTCGGCGATGTTGATCAGGCGGCACTGCACCTCGCGCCGGTTGTGCGAGGTGTGGTCCATCTTCGGCGGGATCCACACCGCATAGCCGGGCGGCGCGAAGAACGGCTGTTCCTCGATCAGGAACGCCATGCTGCCGGATTCGACGAAGGCCAACTGGCCCCAGGGATGCTGGTGCAGGGCGCTTTCGGTATCGACCGCCAGCGCCTCGTAGCGCAGCAGCAAGGGCCCCGGCAGCGAGCGGTAGGGGTAATGAAAACGGCGGCGGCTGCGCATCTTGTCCGGGCCTCGCTACGCTCTGTCTGGTTATCGACATCTGCCGATTACCCGACATTCTAGAATGAGCCGCCCCACGTTGTACGGAACCGCCGCAATGCATTTGTTACTGCCGATCCTGGCCACGCTGATCTGGGCCGGCAACACGATCGTCAGCAAGCTGTCCGCCGACGCCATCGAACCGGCGGCGATCTCGTTCTACCGCTGGCTGGTCGCCCTGCTCGTGCTCACTCCCTTCATGTTGCCGCGGGTGTGGAAGCTGCGCGCGCAGGTGCGCCCCTACTGGCGCAAGCTGGTGGTGCTGGCCGCGCTCGGCATGGTCATGTATCAGTCGCTGGCTTATTTCGCCGCGCACAGCGTCAGCGCGATGTCGATGGGCCTGATCGTCGCGGCGATCCCGCCGATGACAATGGTGATCGGCATGTTGGTGCTGAAAACCCGGCCGTCGCCGGGGATGTTGATCGGCGCGGCGATTTCCTTCGCCGGCCTGAGCTGGCTGCTCAGCGGCGGCCATCCGGCGCGGCTGCTGCAGCAAGGCCTCGGCCGCGGCGAACTGATGATGCTGCTGGCGGCCTCTTCGTACGCACTGTACGGCGTGCTGGTGAAGCGCTGGGCGCTGCCGATCCCGAACGGCGAGTCGCTGTACCTGCAGGTGCTGTGCGGCAGCGTGTTGTTGCTGCCGGGCTTCCTGCTCGCGCCCTCGGTGGCGTTGACCGCGCAGAACCTGCCGCTGGTGCTGTACGCCGGGCTGCTCGCCTCGACCGTGGCGCCGTGGTTCTGGATGCACGGCCTGCTGCGCCTGGGCGCCGACAAGACCTCGGTGCTGATGAACCTGACCCCGGTGTTCACCGCGCTGTTCGCGGTGGTCTTCCTCGGCGAACCGCTGCAGGCTTATCACTGGATCGGCGGCGTGCTGACCCTGCTCGGCGTCGCCGTGGCCCAGTTGTTGCGCCAACGTCCGCTGGCGCCGCTGCGTGCACAGGAGTGCGCGAGCTGAGCGAACGCTCGCGCCGCTCCTACCCGGAAAACCCGGCATGCGCGGCTCCATCATGCGCGCATCGCCATTGTGAGCCTCGTCAAGTTCGGCATTGACACTCGCTGTTAGGGTCGTGCCATGTCGTCGCCACCCGACATCGAAACCTCGGCCTCGCGGTCCGGTCAGCGCCTGCTCTGGGCCGCGCTGCTCGTCGCCACCGCGCTCGTCGTCGCGCTCGCCTGGCAGGTCGGGCGCCTGCGCAGCGACCAGCAATGGCTGGTCGATCGCGTCACCCAACCCTATGTCGGCATGTACGTGCCGCGCGTCGCGCTGCAGTCGCTGGACGGGCGTCAGCGCGAGCTCGGCCAGCCGCCCGGCGACAGCCAGGTGGTGTTTTTCTTCACCACCACCTGCCCGCACTGCCGCGCCTCGTTGCCGCAGCTGAAACTCGCGGCGTCGCAGTTGCAGGCCGCCTCCGGCGGCGGCGCCGAACTGATCGGCGTGGCCTTCGCCACGCCTGAGCAGACCCGCCGCTACGCCGACGAACACCGGCTGGAGTTTCCCCTGATCGCCCACGACGACCGCCGCACTTCGGCGCTGTTCCGCGCGCGCAAGGTGCCGTCGTTGCTGGTGATCGGCCGCGACGGCCGCGTCCGCTACCACCACGTAGGCGCGATCAACAGCAAACAGACCTTGCAGGAACTGATGCGCGCGGTGCGGCCGGCGCCGCCGCGCAGCGCCGTGCAAACCGCGCTCGCCGCCCCGGCGGTGCCGCGATGAGGCATGAGGCGTCGACGGATTCGACGCTGCGGCGGTTGCCCAGGCATCCGCCCACGACGCGGCCCCGGCCGCGTTTACCGGCCGGGCCGGCATCGTGCCGGGCTCCGGCGTATCCGCCGCGGTCTTGGGAGAGAGCGTGGCGAACATCGACAGGAGCTCAGTAATGAACAAGCGCAATCGTGGTGTCCGTGTCGTCCTCGCCGCCCTGCTGTTCTCCGCGGCGATGGGATTCGGCGCCTTCCAGGTGATCGCCGGCAACGGCGCGGCACCGGCCCAATCGGAATCGTGCGATTCGTTCGCGTGTCGCAGCGAATGCCCGGAATTCGGCGGCGAACTCGGCCCCGGCGGCCCGGGCCGTCCGTTGGTCTGCTATTGCTGCGGCTGATCCCCCTCGGCCGCAAGCGTCTGCCGGCCGCGGGGGGTGGCCCCCGGCCGGCTTTTTTTATTCCTCGCTCCACATCGCTCCCAGCCAGACCGCGCCAGGCCAGGCCAGGCCAGGCCGACCAGGCAACGGCCGTGCCGGCCCGTAAGCGCCGACACCGGGCGCGGCGCTTGTCCCACGCAAAACCGCCCCGCGCCCGGCCACCTCGAGGCCCGTCCGCGACATTCGCGATCGTGTCACTGAAATTCGTGATCCAGCACACACGAACGCGTGACATTTTGTTAGCTTGCCCATGGATTCACCTCCCTGCCTGGCGTCGCGATGGGGCGCGACGACGCGGGCGGCCTTTCACCTGTTACGCCGACTCGCTGCACCGGTCGTTATGGATGACGGGGCGCGCATGAAGCCTTCGTGCGTTTTTGGCCCCGGACATCGACCGACTCTTCTCGCGAGCGTGCCCTGCGATGCATCAACGCATCGACCGGATCAAGAACCTGGCATCGGTATCGCAGTTCCGCATCGGCGCACTGCTGGTACAGCCCGACCGTCTGTCGATCGTGCGCGACGGCGTCACCACCGCGCTCGAGCCGCGGATGATGGAAGTGCTGGTCGCCCTGGCCGAACGCGCCGGCGAAGTGATCAGCGCCGAGCAACTGCTGATCGAGATCTGGCGCGGCACCTTCTACGGCGACAATCCGGTCCACAAGACCATCGCCCAGCTGCGGCGCCGGCTCGGCGACCGCAGCCGCGAGCCCGACTACATCGAGACCATCCGCAAGCGCGGCTACCGCCTGGCCGCCCGGGTCACCTTCCCCGACGACTACCGCAGCGGACTGCCGCGCGCGGCGGCATGGACCGAAGGCAGTCCCTACGTAGGCCTGCGCTCGTTCGACCAGGCTCATGCCGGCGTGTTCTTCGGGCGCGGCCGCGCCACCGCCGAGTTGTTGGCGACCTTGCGCGAGCAAGTCGACAGCCAGCGCCGCTTCGTCCTGGTCTCCGGCGCCAGCGGATGCGGCAAGACTTCGCTGCTGCGCGCGGCGGTGATGCCGCTGTTGCAGCAGGACGGCGGCTTCGACGGCCTGCATGCGCTGAGCAGCGTCTACTTCGACCTCGGCGCCTGCCGCGGCGGCGACCTGCTCGCGCGGCTCGCGCAGGCCTTGTGCGGCTGGTCGCTGCTGGGGCGGCCGGTGTTCCTGGAGACCGAGGCCGAGGCGCTGGAGCGGCAGTTGCGCGACGCGCCCGGGCAGGTCCAGTTCCGCATCGAAGACGCCTTCCTGCGCATGACCGGCCACCGCGCCGAGCGCGCCCATCTGCTGCTGGTGGTCGACCACAGCGAAGCGGTGGTCGCCGAACCGGCGATCGACGCCCGCGACCGCAGCGATTTCGGCGCGGCGATGGCGGCGCTGTGCGGCTGCCGGCACGTCGCCGCGATCGCGATTACCCGCAGCGATTTCTATCCGCGCCTGATCGAAGCGGTACCCGGCCTGGCCGAGCTCAAGGCCGGCGACGGCCATATCGATCTGCTGACTCCGCGCTTGGGCGAGATCGGCCAGATCATCCGCGCGCCGGCCGCCCTGGCCGGGCTGAGCTTCGAGGAAGACCCGGAAAGCTCGATCCGGCTCGACGACGTGCTGCGCGACGCCGCCGCCGAGCACCCGGACTCGCTGCCGCTGCTGCAGCACACCCTGCAGGCCTTGTACGAACGCCAGGAAGAAGGCGGCGTGCTGAGCCTGCGCACCTACCGCGAGCTCGGCGGCCTGGAAGGCGCGCTCGCTCATCGCGCCGAGCAGGTGTTCGCGGCCTTGCCGGCGAGCGCGCAGGCCAGCCTGGAGCGGGTGCTCGCGGCCCTGATCGTGATCCGCCCCGACAGCGACGCGATCACCGCGCGGCGGGTGCTGTGGTCGGCGCTCGACGATGCCGCGGCGCGCGAGCTGGCCGAGGCCTTCGTGCGCGCGCGGCTGTTCGTCGGCGAACTCAGCGGCGGCGAGCCGGGCTTCGGCGTCGCCCACGAAGCGCTGCTGCGGCAATGGCCGCGCGCGCGCGAGTGGGCCGGCGACAACCGACA
>NZ_JBPKJP010000088.1:0-16892 GCF_051217035.1 Lysobacter sp. 1R34A | reverse complement strand
GGCGCCCACGCCGCCGCCGATCAGTATGCCGATCGGGCCCGCAAGCGCGCCGATCACCGCGCCGGCCGCCGCGCCGCTGGCGCCGCCCAGCCCGACACCGACCGGGTGCGCACCCGGCTTGCCGCTGATCGGGTCGCGGTTGAGGTCGCGGCTTTGAGTGGAATTGGTCATATTGCCTCCTGGTTAGGGCCGTGCATGGCCAGTGCCTGCAAGCCTCGCTCCGGGAGGATGTGGATCGCGTCGCCGCCATGCGAAGAATCGCTTAACACCGCGCGCCGGCTCAATGAATATCGATCGACGCCTATGGATCCGACCATGCGGATCCAGTCAATGCGGGTCCAGCCAAGGCGGATCCAACCGATGCGGATCCAACCGATGCGGATTCGATCAAATGCGGATCGATCAAATGCGGCTCCGATCGAATACGGCTCCGATCAAATAAGAATCCGATCAATGCGCATCAGGCCATGGGCAACCGAACGATCCTGAATCATTCAGCTCGCGCCGACTGTCTCCGCGCTGCCGATGGCACGTGCCGATGCCGTGCGGCGGTGTGGCGCCGCCGCGTCGCCCTTGGCGGCCGCCTCCGGCGCGTTACGAACGCGTCCCGCGCTCTTCGCGCGGCCGCGGCTTCTTGTCGTTGCGCAAGGCACTGACCACGATCGCCAACCCCAGCCCGGTCGCGGTCACGAACAACAGCAGGGCGAATGCCGGATAGCCGAACAGGAACGGCCCGACTCCGGAGCGCAGCAGCAGTGCGCTCGAAATCAGCAACGCCGCCACGACCACGCCTGCGGAGATCCGATTGGCGATCTTCTGCAGGTTTTCCATGATCGCCGAATCCTGCCAGCCGGTGATCCTCACCTGCAGCCGGTTCTCGGCCAACAGCGAGAGCACGCTCCCGACCTTGCGCGGCGCATCCTGGATCAGCGATTGCAACTCGATCGCCTCGCTAGCCAGGTTCGCCGGCGACAGCGACTGCAACAAGCGGTCGCGCAGCAACCCCTGCAGATGATCCTCTACGGTCTCTTTCAGGCTCAGCCCGGGGTCCAGCGCGACGCACACGGTTTCCAGGTTGAGCAGGGTCTTGGCCAGCAGGTTGAACTCCGGCGGCGTGCGCAGACCGCACAGGGCGCTCAGGCGGCTGAGGTGCAGCAACAACCGCCCCTCCGACCAATCCTGCGAATGGCCGTGCGCGGCATACCGGGCCACGTGCTGTCCGACTTCGCGCACGAAGCGGCCTTCGTCGAAATCGTGCAGGCGCACGCCGAGGGCGATCAACTCGTCGGCGACCGCTTCGCCTCGCCCGTCCACCGCCGAGAACACCAGCTTCAACAGGCGCCCGCGCATCTTCGGCGGGATGTGCGCGACCATGCCGAGATCGAAGATGGCCAGCCGGTGATCGGGCGTGATCAGCAGATTGCCCGGGTGCGGGTCGGCATGCATTTCGCCGTGCACGAACATCTGGTCGAGATAACCGCGCAACAGATCGACCACCAGCGGCCGCATCGAATGTTCGGTGCGGCGCAGGCCGAGGGGCTCGGTGACCTTGCTGCCGATCACCAGCTCCATGGTCAGCACCCGCGAGCTCGACAGATCGCGCAGCGGCTGCGGCACGACCAGGTTGGAATACTTGGCCAGGTGCTCGCCGAAACGCTCCAGGTGATCGGCTTCGAGCCGATAGTCCAGCTCGTCCATCACGGTCTTGCGGAATTCCTGGACCCAGTCGGCAAAGTGCAGGCGGCGGCCGACCTGGGTGTTCTGATCGGCTTTCGAGGCCAGCATCTGCAAAGTGTCCAGGTCGCTGCGGATGAGCTGCGCCACATCCGGCCGCTGCACCTTGACCGCAACCTCGCGGCCGTCGCGCAAGGTCGCGCGGTGGACCTGCGCCAGCGAGGCGCAGCCGAGCGGTTTGGAGTCGAACTCGGGGAACACGCTGTGCAGGCGCACGCCGAGCTCGGCCTCGACCACCGCCTCGATGGTCCCGGCATCCAGCGCGGTGACGCCGTCCTGCATTTTCTCCAGGGCCGCCAGATACGCCGGCGGCACCATGTCCGGCCGCGTCGACAGCGCTTGGCCGATCTTGATGAAGGTCGGACCGAGCGCTTCGAGGTCGCGCACGAAGTCGGCCGGCCGTCCCTCCTCGGGCACTTCCACTTCCAGGTCGGTCGCGGCGTCCCAGTCCAGGCCGGTGAACACGCCCGAGTTGCGGTACTTGAGCAGAAAGCCGACCAGTTGCGCAGTACGGGTCAAGGTGCTCGGAGTGTCGCTCATGGCGGGGATTCCTTGGAGGCGGACGACCACGACGGAAGAACGGATGGCCGGACTATTCCGCATCGCTCGGCAACGGCCCGTGAGGGCCATGCTCGCGTGCGCGGCGGCGGCCAGCGTTCGCGCAAGACGCGATGCAACACGCCCGCGCCGGGCCCGCAGTTGCGCGCCGTACCCGACGCCACGCTCAACCCCGCGGCCCGCCCATCACCGGCAGGATCACCCCGTTGACGTAGGACGAGCAGACCGGGGCGGCCAGGAATACGTAAGCGGGCGAGATTTCTTCCGGTTGCGCCGGCCGTCCCATGTCGCTGTCCTGGCCGAATTTCGCCACTTCTTCGGCCGGCTTGTCGGCCGGGTTCAGCGGCGTCCACACCGGGCCGGGCGCGACGGCGTTGACCCGGATACCGCGCGGCAGCAACTGGCTGGCCAGCGATTTGGTGAACGCGTGGATCGCGCCCTTGGTCGCCGAATAATCCAACAGGTGCTTGTTGCCGAACAGGCCGGTTTCCGAGCCGGTGTTGATGATCGATGCGCCCTGCCCGAGGTGCGGCAAGGCGGCGCGCGCCATGTGGAAGTAGCCGGCGATGTTGGTCTGCAGGGTTTCCTGCAGATGCGCGTCGCTCAGCTCCTCCAGGGAGTCGGCATGCAATTGGAAGGCGGCGTTGTTGACCAGCACGTCGAGGCGGCCGAACTCGGCGACGGTACGGGCGACCGCGTCCTCGCAGAACTTCGGCTCGCGCACGTCGCCGGCGATCGCCAGCGCGCGGCGCCCTTCTTGCTCGACGTAGCGGCAGGTGTCCAGGGCATCCTCGTGTTCGTTCAAGTACAACACCGCGACATCGGCGCCTTCGCGCGCGAACAGCACTGCGACCGCGCGCCCGATGCCGGAGTCGCCGCCGGTCACGATCGCGACCATGCCCTCGAGCTTGGCGCTGCCGCGATAGCCTTCGGCTGCGAATTTCGGCGCCGGCACGAGATCGCGCTCTCGCCCGGGCTTGAGCAGATGCTGCTTCGGCAAGGGGTTCTCGGGCTGCTGGTTCGGCCCGGCCTGTACCGCAGCCTTCTTGCTCGCTTTTTTCGTGGCCGGCTTCGCATCGATGCCTTTCTGGATCGCACGCTGGCGCGCGGCGGTACGCTCGGCGGGCGCCGAGCCCATTGCGGCGGTGGACGCCGGGCGAGCCTTGCGTTTCGAAGCGGATTTCTTCGGCGATTTGGATGCCTTCTTGCTGGCCATGCGTTCACCACGACGGAAGGGTCAGGCTTCCGACGATAGGATCGGCTTCATTCGGCCGACGTGAACGGCGGCGCGCGATCGTCTCGGTTAGTCCGATCCTGCGGCGCGAGCCGCGCGGTCTCGTTCACGTCGTCGGCTGCGTTCAACGCATCGGCGTCCCGTTCGGCCGCCGCCCGATCGCCCCCCTCGCCTTTGTTGCGTCGTGCGAGCAGCACTTGGCCGACCACCGCGGTCAAGAGCACGGCGCTGTTGGTGATGATGAACACCCAGTTGCCGACCAGGAGGCTGTAGACGACGAAACCGGCCGACGCGGTGCACTGGCCGATGAACAGCCACCTGGAAACGCCCTGGGCATGCTCGTCGCCTTGCTGCTTGACGATCTGGCGGATCAGCGTGGCGATCAACACCGCCGAGGCGAGCCATCCGATCAGATCGGGCGATAGCTTCATGATCGGGAGCTCCGGACGGTCGCGGGAAGATCGTTGTGCACATGGGTGGCGGCGATGGCGGCGTGCCCGACCGCCACGGAAATCTGATTCAGGCCGCTGACCACGTCGCCGATCGCGTACAGGCCCCGCACCCGGGTCATCTGGTGCGCATCGACTAGAATCTCGTTCGCCGCACTGAGTTGCGCGCCTGCCGAGGCGGCCAGCGGCGCCGTGGTGACCGAGCCCAGATAGGGATAGACCGTGTCGAGAGGCGTCGTCGCGCCGGCCGGATCGCGATAGCCGCAGTGCGCGCCATCGAACACCAGTTCGCCGCCGCCCTGGAGGCAGGTCAATCCGGACAAATCCTCGGCCGCGGGCATCGGACCCGCCTCGCAGGGAATGACGAAGACCTGTTCGGAATACCCGCGCAGAAACCGGGCGTGCGGCCCGATGACCGCATACGGACCGTACACGCCGATGCGCAGGTCGCTCGCTTCGTAAGCATCGCAGATGGCGCACAGGCGCACCGCGCCGCAGGCGATCGCGTCCTCGATCCAGCTCACCGCCGGCAGCTTGTCCTGCATGCCGCTGGCCAGGATCACCGCCCGCGCGCGCCATCGGCCCGCACGTCCCGAAACGATGAACCGTTCATCGCACTCGATGATTTTCTCGACCCAATCGGTCTGGAACCGCGCTCCGACATCCGTGGCCTGGCGCTTCATCCGCGCCAGCAACTCCACGCCGGACACACCATAGGGAAACCCGGGGCAGTTGTGGCTCTGCGGAATGCGCCGGGCCCGACTGGCGCCGGAATCGACGATCAGGCAACTGCGGTGGAAGCGTCGCAGGTAGGTGGCCGCCGTCAGGCCTGCCGGCCCTCCGCCGACGACGATGGCGTCGAATTCATTCATGGGTCGGCGGGCCAGAGCGCGGCTCGCGTATGCGCGATCCGTCCCAACCTGGCGCATCGGCCCGCGCACCTCGATACGCCGGCGCACTTCAATATGCGCGACCCCACGCACCGGGGGCGGCGCACAGGGCGACCGGACCGCCCCTGCCCGCTGCGCAGGGGCGATCCGACGCCGCGCGCCGCTCTAGTGCGCACCGGCCGGCGTCGACACTTCTCTGACCACTTCGGCGGTGGCGCGGCTCTTGCCGGCCAGGGCGATGTCCGCCAAGGAAACGATGCCGACCAGTTCGCCGGCACCGTTGACCACCGGCACCCGGCGGATCTGCGCCGACTCCATCACCGCCACGCAGTCGCGCAGATCGCTTTCCTCGCTCACCGTCCTGACCGGCGAGGTCATCGCTTCGCCCGCGGTGGCGGTGCCGTCGCCGCCGCTGGCGATGATGCGGATCGCGATGTCGCGATCGGTCACCACGCCTAGCGGCCTGCGCTGCTCGTCCAGCACCGGGATTTCGCCGCAGTCGTTTTCCAGCATCAGGCGAGCGATCTCGCGCACGGGCGTGCCGATGTGGCAACTCGCCGGGTCGGGGGTCATCAAGGTCTTTGCAGTAATCACAGCGCTACTCCTCAATAACGAAGATGCAGGGCCGGATTGTCGGCCGCGTATCGTTCGACCGCCGTGAACCGCGGCAATAGCGTCCTTCACGTCACGGCAATGGCAGTCGCATCGCGTTGGCCTCGATGCGCGCTGCATCGCCGTTCGCGGTGCGCGGACGCGGTTGTCGCCAATGCATCGCTGCGGCGACACTAAGGTTTCGGCGGCCGTTCCTGAGGGTTCTCGCCAGGCAAAGGCTGGTGGCCTTCGCCGGGCGGCAGGTCCGCGTTCTGAACCTTGCGCGACGGCCGATCTTCGCCTGACTGCGGCGGAGTTTCGCCCGGCAGCGGCGGAGTTTCGCCCGGCAGCGGCTGATGGCCCTGGCCGTGCGGTGGCCGTGCGCCGCGATCGTCCTGGCGGCTCCGATCGCCTGTCTTGTCGTCGTGCTTGCCCATCTGCGTCACCTCGCCCTCGTTGCAGCCGGATCGAAGCGATCCAGGCTCGAAGGTGGCGCCGGCCAGGTTAACCAGAAGTGGAGCTTCGGCGCTTCGGCGTTCACGGATGCCGAACACCCACGCCGCTGCGGCCTGAACCGCGCAACGCCTGCACCCGGCCCGGGGTGCCGTTTATACGCCTCAGCGCTGCCGCGTCGCCGGAATGTCGACGCGTTGGCTGCGCCGCACGCCGACTTCGACCGACTGCAGGCCGCGCTCGTCGCGCACTGCCCACGGCAGCGGCAGGTTGTCGGGAATCACCGCGATCGTATGCTTGCCGACCGCGACCCGCGGGAACGAGAACTGGCCGTTGCTGTCGGTGCGCACCGCATAGCGGCCGTCGAGCACCACGGTCACGTTCGCCGCGGCCTGTTCGGAGGCGGCGCGCACGCCGTCGTCGTTGTCGTCGAGGAACAAGGAACCGTCGATGGCGCCGACCGCCGAACCGGGCGCGCCACCGATCACCGCCAGCGCGCGGCCGGCCTGGCGTTCGTAGCGCAGGGTCAGGAAGGCCGAGCGTTCGCGCGGCAGCGACAGAAACGGCGAATCGACGATCAGCGGGTCGAGCGCGAACGGCGAGCGCTGCGAACCCTGGCTCTGGTACAGCGCCGCGGTCAGCGACCAGCGGGGCGCGATGCGCCAGTTGACGCCGAGGTTCATGTCGACGCCGCGCATCGCCGCCGGGCCTTGGCCGTGGGTCCAGCGCGCGGTGCCGTCGACGGACACGCGATCGCCGAGTTCCACCCCGCCGTACATCGAGAAGGTCGTGGTGCGCGTGGTGGTGCGGATCGGCGCCCCGGCCGAGGTCTCGTTGCGCTCGCCCCATTCGCCGTAACCCAGCGACACCGACAGGCGCCGGCCTTCGCGCAAGGACAAGGCCTGGTCGATACTGGCCTGCCAACTGCGCCCGACCCCGCCGGCGCCGCCGGCGTGATCCAACTGGACGCGGGTCTGGCCCCAGCCGCTGCGACGGTCGGCGAACAACTGCGCCGCATAGGTGTCGTCGTCGTTGTGACGCAGGCTCAGGCTGCCGCCGTAACCGAGCACGCTGCTGGCCTGGTAACGCGCGAACGCGGTCGCGTACTGGCCGTCGAAGCCGGCGCCGCTGATCGAGCGGATGTCGTCGAGACCGGTGTTCCAGCTCCAGCGGCCGTATTGATAGGCCAGGCGGTAATAGCCGCCGCGCACGTCCTGGTTGATCGGCGACGCGCCCCAGCTCAGGCCCGGGTCGAGCGAGAACAGGCCGTAGTGATGGCGATAGCGGCCGCGTCGCGCACTCGCGTCGATCCAGGCGCCGGTGGCGTTGCCGCGGCCGTCGTGGCTGCCGAGCAGGTTCACTTGCACCGCGTCGCGATCGGACTGCCAGGCGCTCGCCCAGTGCGCGGCCTGGCTGGGCCGGTCGATCAGGCCCGGCTCGCCGAGCTCGTCGGGCACGATCCGCCCGTCGGTGCTCAGCGCCGAAACCGCGTGGTTCCAGCCCGCCCCGCCCCGCCATTGCGCGCCGAACGCGCCGACGTGGCCGTCGGCGACGTCGAAGCCGACCACGCGGGTGCCGTTGTAGAGGCCGGCGCGGCCGACCGCGCCGTACACGCTCAGGCCGCCGGCATCGCGGGTCCATTGCGTACTCAGGCCGGCCATCGCCACGCTCGGCAAGAAGAAACGGTACTGGTTGCGCTGCAACTGCGACGCCGGCGTATTGATCACGCCCAGTGCGTTGTCGAGGCGCCAGCCGCCGTCGACGAACAGGTTGCGCTGCCACACGGTGGCCGCGCCGCCCCAGCCGCTGTCGTCGGCGAAACGGTCGCGGTCGCTGTGGAAGACGGTCGCGTCGAGCGACAGGCTGCCCCAGTTCGCGGTTTCCCAGAACCCGCCGGCGGCCAGGCCTTGCTCGCCGAAGTGCTCGGCGCCGCGCTCGGTGTACGCCGCGTTGAGTTCGACCCGGAACGAACGCGGCAGGCCGTCGCCGTCGACCGCCTCGTCTTCGTCGGGCGGCAACGGCGCCAGGGCCTGCGCGGCGATGATGCGGTCGCGGTACACCGGCGCCGACGCGTCGGCCGCAGACGCCGCGGGCGCGACCGACGCGAGCGTACAGGCGACGCAGATCGCCAGTCTGCGCCGGACGAGCCTGCGGGCGGGTTTCATTTATCGATGCGTAGGTCGAGTACGAGGCGCTGGCCGCCCCATTCCAGAGCGCCCTTGAGGCTCAGCGGATACACGATCGCCGGCGCCGGCGTGGCCGGATCGTCGCCTTCCGGCACCAGGGCGATCGAACGCGTTTCGCCGGGCAGGATCGGCAGGCTCGACGGTGCGAGCGCGAACTTGCGGCCGCTCGCATCGGTGCCGTCGACCAGACCTTCGAGGCGGGTATGCGCCTGGCCGGTGTTGCGGATGTCGAGCACCGGCAGTCGCCGGCCGTCGACTTCGCGCACCTGGCTGGCCACGTGCTGCAATTGCGCCGCGACCTCGCCGACGCCGAGATAGACGATGATGCCGATGCGACCGGACACCGGCACGGTGAGCTGGTCGCCGACCATCTCCGGCGCGCCTTCGAGCAGGATCGCGAAACGGCATTCCCTCGGCGCGGCTTGTGCGGGCACCGCCACTTCGAAGCGATACCGGCGCTTGCCGTTCGGCGCGATCTCGATCTGCGCCGCTTCCAGCCCGACCCAGGGCCGGCAGCTGTCGGCCGCGAGCGCCTCGTCGAATACCGCGGCGCCCTGCGCATCGAGATGCCAGTCGGCGGTCTTCAGGGTGTAGCGGCCGACCGCATTGGAGATGTTGGAGATCTCGACCACGTTGCGATAGGTGGTGCCGGGCTTGGCCGTGCCTTCGAAGCGCGGCGGCGAGACCAGGGCGGAAAAGCCCTGGGCGAAGCTCGGTGCCGCGATCGAGGACAACACGAGCGCGAGCGCCGCGAAGGTCGAGGCATGGCGCAGGGCAGCGGTACGCATCAGAGGTCTTCCACGTCGATTTCGAAGGAGAAATTGAGTTGTTCGGTGCGGACCAGCCTCTGTCCGTCGGCCTGGATGGTCAGGCGGATGGTGTCGTCGAGCAGGCCGGCCGGCATGACGCCGCTGTAGACCAGGGTGCGTTCGCCGGCGCGCAGGCTGCCCGGCAGCAAACGGCCCTGCGTGGTCCAGGCGGCGGTGATCGGGCCGCTGGCCTGCGGCGGCAGGGTCATGTAGACGCGGCCGCTGCGGCCTTGCCAGGGCGCGAGGTTCAAGCGCACCCACACGGTCAGCGCGCCGGACACCGTCGGCCGCTCGCCGCTGCGCGGGGCGACCGAATCCCACTGCATGCGCAAGCTATTGGCGGTGACCTGGCTGGCACTGTCGTCGACGCGATGAGTGCCTGCGTACGACGGCGACATCGCGGCGAACAGCAGGCCGGCGGCGAGGATCCGCCTCATGGCGCGCTCAAGGTGTAGACCACCTGGCCGGTGTAGGTGCCGGAGGCGACGACGGCGTCGTTGGCGTACCGAAAGGTGTGGCAGCTTTCGCGCCAGGTGTTGACCGGAAAACTCGCCAGGGTCTGCGGGCCGCCGGTGAAGGTGCCGGCCAGGATCGGCTGGGCGCCGGTGTCGTTGTTGCCGCTGCTGGTCCAGCTGATCTGCGAAAACGGAATGGTGCTGCCGGCGCCGTTGCTGAGGCCCGCCGCCGGCGCGGTCGCGGTCAGGGTCGCGGTGCCGGTGGTGCCGGGCAGACGATAGAACCCGCCGACGTAGATCTGCGCCGGCACGTTGCAGAAGGCGAAGCCGTCGTAGGAACTGTTGGCCTGGGTCGCGTCGGTGGTCATGACCTGGTCGGTGCCGTTGCCGAGCACCGCCGCGGGCACGGTCACCGAGACTTTGTTGATCGCCCCGCCGCGGCCGGGCGTGCCGCCGGTGGAGTAATTGCCGGTGAACACGCCGTTGCCGACCCGCAGGTAGACCATGCGCGCGCCCGGCGAAATGGTGACGACGAAGGCCTGGGCGGTGTCGAACCAGCCCAGCGCGAGCAAGAGCAGCACCCAGCACGCCGGGCGTAAGTGCAAAGCCATGTCGGACCTCGAAAGTCGTAGTCGTTGTCGCTGCGGTGGGACGGACCGGAGCCGCCCCGCGGGCGCGGGGCGGGCCGGAGCGCTGTCCACGGCTGTGCATCGAGCCGGCAGCGTTCCCGCCTACCGCGGATCGAGCCGGGGCCGTTCCCGCGTACCGCGGGTCGAGCCGGGGCCGTTCCCGCGTACCGCGGGTCGAGCCGGGGCCGTTCCCGCGTACCGCGGGAACGGGGGACGGGTGCGATGTCGCAACCGGTGACCGGCTTGCGGCTTACGGCATCGAAGCGGTGTAGGTCACGCGGCTGTTGTTGGCGTTGACGCCGCCGTAGACGCCCGGGGCCACGACGTTGGCGTTCTTGTACTTGTAGGTCCAGGTCGCGTCGCGGTTGACCAGCTTGCCGGTGCCCGGAACCACGGTGGTCGTGGTGGTCGCGCCGTCGGCCAGGGTCGGATGCGGCAGCGCCGTCGCCGAGGTCAGCACGGCCTCGGTCGCTTCGATCTGGCTGTAGGAGATGGTGTCGCCGGCGACGCCGTTGCTGAGCGCGCCCAGGGTGGTCGAGGTCAGGGTGATGGTGCCGTTGTTGCCGACCAGCTTGGCGGTGACCTTGCCGTCGTTGAGGTCGCCCGAGGCGGCGGTGGCCGCGATGCCCGCGCCGCCGATACCGACCTGGGCGGCCGGGACGACGAACGCGATCTGGTTGACCGTGGTGTTGGTGGTGTAGTCCGCGCCGCTGCCGACGCGCAGGAACAGGATCTTCGGAATGGTGATCTGGAAGTCCAGCTTGGCGCTGGCGGTGATCGGAGTGCCGGTGCCGGTGGTGTACTGCGACTCGGCTTGGGCGAGCATCGGGACGGCGGCAAGCAGCGAAAGGGCCAAAAGGGACTTCGTGAGCGTTCGCATTGTTGGGTTCCAGGGAGGTCGAAGGCGAGCCGGGGCTCCGGGCGCAGGCCATGAAAACGCACAAAGCGTGCCAAGGCGTGACGACCGGCACATTGCTTGTTAAATATACGTGAGCATCATGACACCGATGTCACACAACTGACGTTCCCCGTCACACCTCGCCCAGCCCGGTCATTCCCGGTCACGTTCTGTACAGGTCGCAGCTTCCGCAGAGCGGCCAGCCGGATCGATCGATATCGGGCGCTCGCGCCGACCGGTCCCGCGCCACCCCGGGCGCCTCCGGGCGGCCCCTTCGTCCCTCGCAGGCACGGCCTTGCCGGTGCCGTTCCGGTGACCGCCTCCCCGCCCTAGGGTCAGCCCGGATGCTGGCGCCGGAACCGCCTGACTACACTGCAACGGCGACCTTCCGCGCCTGGAGCAGTGCCATGTATCCCTCCGATATTTCCGGCCCCTCCCGTCATTACCTGCCGCCGGCCGATCCGGTCGTGCCGCCGGCGCTGACGCCGGTGCAGCAGCAGGAGCTCGCCCAGCGCTACGCCCCGATCCTCTACTTCCATCCCCAGGAAGAAAATTTCCTGCAGGACCCGAACACGTATATCGAGCAGTCGACCCTGCGCCAGGAGCGCGACTTCTGGGGCGACAAGAAACTGCACGGGCTCGGCGAAGTGCCGGCGGACGAACTGGCCCAGATCGGCCCCGACAACAAGAGCGCCGACAGCCAGAAGTTCCTCGACCACCAGAACGAAGAGCTCGGCGACGGCGTCCGCGACGGCAACCTGAGCAACAGCAAGAACCTTTACCAATACGACGCCGAAACCAACACCATCACCTATCACCTGTTCTATTCCTACAACGACGGCCCGCCCGGCCTGGGCGACGTGCAGAACCACGAAGGCGATTGGGAAAAGATCACCGTCCAGCTCGACGACCAATACCAGCCGACCGCGGTGCGCTACAGCGCCCATGGCGGTCTGAACGCCGAGCGCTCGTGGGCGGACACGCCGAAGGAAGACGGCCGCCCGGTCTCCTACGTCGGCCAGGGTTCGCACGCGAACTTCCCCGAGACCGGCTCCTGGGAAACCAAGGCCCCCGGCATCGACGATTCCGCCGAGAGCGGCGGCGTGCGCTTCGACCTCGCCGGCCAGCCGGCCGTCGATGTGACCACCCAGGCCTGGTACGGCGGGCACGTATTGTGGGGCGAACGCGGCAGCGGCCAGGAACTGGGCATCGGCGAGACCACCGGCCCGACCGGCCCCTCGGCCGACAAGGGCCCGATCGTCGCAGGCGACGCCGACCCGTCGCTGGAGCCCATCGACGAAAAACCGTCCTTCCCCTTCTTCGGCCCCTATCCGCCGTTCCTGTTCCCGCGTTGAGCGGCGGGGCCGCCGCGCCCCTTCGCTCTCGCGTCTCTTCGCTGCGCCTATGACGTGAGATGCGGCCACGACACGTGTTGCGGCGGCAACGCCGATATCGCTAATCGAAGCAGCATGCGGTCGCGAGACTAGGAACGGCGCAAGCCGCGACCGTGTCGTAGCGAACCCGCGGCGCTTCGATCAGCAAGCGCAGAACTCACGCCTGTGCAGGAGCGACGTGACTCGCGACCGCGCAGCCTGGTTTTGCCCGTGCCGCCCGCCGCAGTTCGCGGTCGCGGCTTGCGCCGCTCCTACCCTGGCGAAAGTTCGCCGCTTCGATGGATGACATCCGCCCTGGCACCTCTGCGCGTCCCGTGGTCGCAGCTCACGCCGCTCCTACAGGGATGGTCTGGCCGCATCTGATTCCCTATCCCGACTTTGGCCTTGGCCGCTGTTGCTGTGCGTCGCCTGGCACTCGCGGAGGCCATCGAAGACCCGGAGGGCGGCCTGCATGGATGCAGGCCGTTTTTCATCGGGACAGGGAGGTCCCGTATGAAAAATCACCGCGCATGCATCGCTCGCGCGGGCCTGTGATTCAAACAAAAGCACTTTTCTTTGGTTATCTTTCTTTTGTTGCTTTAGACAAAAGAAAGTGACCCGCCGCTTTAGTGGCGGAAGCTCTGGGTTTGATCTTGATCTATTGAATGAGAGTAGCGCCGCAAGACCGCCGCAGCGATGTCGCGGCTTGCGCCGCTCCTACCCTGGCGAAAGTTCGCCGCTTCGATGGATGACATCCGCCCTGGCACCTCTGCGCGTCCCGTGGTCGCGGCTTGCGCCGCTCCTACCCTGGCGAAGGCACGCCGCCTCGATGGGCGACACGAGCATTGGTGTCTCTGCGCGTCCCGCGGTCGCGACTCACGTCGCTCCTGCAGCGGCTGGGCACGAAATCCGGTGCGGGAGCGACGAACGCCGGTCCAACCAGGAAGCCCAACCATGCCCCCAACGTTCCCTCAACGACGAATCTCGAACCCCGGATTCTCATTGAGCGACCCATCCGGCTCCAACACCGCAAACCGCTCACCGTCGGGATGGAACACCACCGGTACCGGCTCGCGGAACAGCGGCCTCCGCACGAAACGCAGTTCCCAGCGGAAATGCTCCAGGGTCGTCAACGCGTCCAATTGCTCGCGCGTCAGCCCGGCGCGCAGCGCCACGGTGCTGGGCTGTTCGGTTCCGCGTCGTTCGCGATCGGCCATCGGGCATTGCTCCTGGGTAGATGTCGCCGACGCCATGATCCGGCAAACGCCCTGCGAATGTCACCTCGGCCGCAGCACCACGCCGGATTCATGCAAGTCGATCACCTCCCGCGGACGATATCCGACCGTGCGAACCCGCCGACGCCAGGCATCGCGGCACCGCAAGGAGCGATCCCGCCCCTGCCGCGCTTACCGCCATATCGGCCCTTCCGCCCTGCGCGGCCTATCCGCTCTGCATCACCGCATCGATCGAGGCGCGGACCGGTGCGCCGGGCGGCGTCGCCTATTCGACGATGCGGTGCAGGTTGCCGGAGAAACTGGCGCGGTCCCGGTCTTCGGTCAGCGAGTACAGGCCGTAACGCTTGTTCAAGCGCGCGCCGTTGTCGCGGATGCCCGGCGACCAGGCGAAGTCGGCGCGGCTGCGGCTGGAACGCTGCCGGGCCAGGTCGAACGGGATCGACAGATACAGGCCGCGGTCGAAACCGCCGTCGCCGAGCCGCCGGGGCGAGTACTCGGTGAACGTGGCATAGGCGCCCATGCGCACGCCGTTGTTGAACTGGCGCGAGACGTCGACGGTTGCGCCCCAGTCGCGCGCCAGATAGCGTCCGGCGCTGAGCTTGACGGTGACGTCTTGGTAACCGGTGTCGATGTAGGCGCTGACGTGGCCGGTGACGGTGCGGTAACGACGGAACGAAAAGTCCTGGTCGAAGCTGCGCTGGCGGACCCAGTTGACGTCGGCGCCGATCGCCCAGCGTTGCCCGAACGGACGGTACAGGGTTTCGGCGCCGGCGCCGCCGTACATGCTTTCGAGCATGCCGACATAAGCCATGCCGTACCAGTCGGCACCAAGCGAACCGGCCGCGGTCAGCTGCAACTGCGGCAGGGTCACCCGCGACGAGGTCACGTACTCGCGCACGTCGCTGCGCACGCGAGGCAGGCTCGTCACCGCGCCGCCGTCGTAGCGGTCGTAGTTGTCGGCGATCAGGGCCTCGATGCGGCCGCTCAGCCAAAGGTTCGACGCGAATCGGTAGTCGGCGTCGTAGGCCATGCCGATCTTGTACAAGGCCGCGATATCGGGCGCACCGAGCTCATGGCCGAGGCTGAGGCCGAGTCCGCCGCTGTAGCGGTCGAGCGGTGCCCGGTACAACAAGTCTTCGCGGCGCGCCTGCGGGCGATTGCGCTCGACCCCGAGGCGGAAGCTCTTGAGATCGGCCTCGCCGTCGAGCAACTCGCCGAAACGTTCGCGCTGCACGCTGGTTTCGACCACTTCCATGCCGGCGCGGGTCGAAACCAGGGTGTACCAATCGACCGAGCCGTCGAGCCGGTCGTCGAGGATCCGCGCGGTGCGGCCCAGGCCCTTGGCCGAATGCCGATAGCGGGTCTGCTCGCCGGTGACGAACAATTCGCTGCCGCGCCGCGAGATCTTGCTGACCCTCACGCCGGCGTTGTCGTACAGCTCGCGACTGACCTGCTCCCAGTCGACCTGCTCCGGCGCGGTCGGCTCGGGCCAGGCCTGCGTCGCTGAGGTCTGTGCCGCCGCGGTATGCGGCAAGTCGGCGTGCCGCGTTGCGCCGGCATTACCGACTGCATACGGCGGCGCGAGATCCATAAAGGGTGGCGCTTGCGGCAACGGCGAAGCGACGCTCGCATCGGCCAGGGTCCCCGAAGCGCGCAATGTCACCGTCGTCGCCGCGACCCCTGCGCCTACTGCGGCCGCTGCCGACGAATCCGCTGCCGGCGCCGGATCCGCCATCACCGGCACCGCCGGCGCAGCGTCGTAACGACGCGCGACCGGCGGCGGGTCTTTGGTCTTGAGCGGGGCCCTGAGCGGCTCGGCGAGGCGGGCGGCATTGGTGTGCAGGGTCAACGCGAACGAAGCGGTATTGCCGCGCTGCAAGCCCAGGCTCAGGTCGAGATGGCGATTGGGGCGATAGACCACGCCGACGTTGAACGGCGAGCTTGGCTTGATCCGCCGCGGGCCGGGCTCGTGCCGGTAGTCGTTGCCGTCGTACTCGACCTTCACCTCCCAGGGCTTGCCGGCCGGGCGATAGGCGATGCCGCCGAACACCGCGGCGCGGCCGTGGAAATACCGCGGCCGATCGAACTGGTAGCGCGCGTCGGACACGCCGCCGCGCGAGGGCCGGTGATCGAAGCGGTCGTCGAGCGCCGACAACGGGTTGGACAGATTGCCGCGCGCACCGAGATGGCCCCAGGCCAGACCGAGGCTGGCATCGACCGGTCCGAAGCGTTTGTTGGCGACCAGGTACTCGCTGGAGAAATAGCGCCGGCCGGCGATGTCGCGCGCACCGACCGCCACCTCCGGCATATACCGGCTCTCGCGGCTCAGGCGGATCTTGGCGTCGAAGGCCTTGGCCGAGTTCGAACGGCGTCCGTCGACGAAGGGCGCCGCGTCGTCGTCGAAACGGGTATAGCGAAAATTGCCTTCCAGCCACGTCAAGGGCTGGGCGGTGAAGTTGTAGCGCGCGTACGGCTCGACCCGGCTGACCGAGAACGCGAGTTCGCCGGCATCGGCCATGCGCGCGGTCGGCGTCTGCCACAGGCCGGCGCCGCCGAAGTCGCCCTGGGTCGGCGCTTGGTCGCCGGCATGGGCGAACCGCGCGGCCAGCGTGGCGACCACCAACAGCGCGATCTGGCTGTGACGCGGTGGCGGACGGTCGGTGCTCAGAACGGCCCCGCTTCGGCGACGGCAGCGCCCGTTCCGGGCTTTGACGCCACACTGCCCGCGTCGGGCAAGACTTGAGTGGCCAGGAACTCGGCGTACTCGCGATTGAGGTCGGGCGCGATCCGCCGCACGCGCCGCTGATCGATCGGCACATAGATCGTCGTGCCCGCCGCCGGACGCAGCGGCTCGCCGCGATTCCACAGGGCGATGCCGTACTCGCCGACCTGTCCGTCGGGGTGGACCAGGTACACCCGATCGCGGTCGGCCTCGGCCGCCGCCGGGCACTCGTCGAGATAATCGAACACCTTGCGCCAGCTCGCATGCGCCAGCACGCAGTCCTTGGCGACGGCGCCAACGACGCGCAGCCCCTTCGGCAACTCGGGGTAGTGCAGGCGGTCGCCTTCGGCCAGCGGCGCATTGCTGGCGCGATCGCGTTCCAGCACGTTCATGTCGAGCGAGACGATGCGGCGACCGGTCGCCGGCAGCGCCCGCATCGTAGCCGCCATGCGCTCGCTCAGCGCCAGCAGACCCGCGTCGTTGCGGGCGTTCGCGTCCGCGCGTACCTGCGACAGATCGAACAGCACGCCGACCCGGAAGCGCCGCTGCGCTTCGACCAGGCTCGGACGCAGCCAGGCGGCGCCGGCCACGTAAGCCTGCGGTCGTACCCGCGCCGCCAGCACCGCGTCGCGCAACCGGGCCCGGCCGGGATACGCCTGCTCGCCGGGACGCTCGA
>NZ_JBPKJP010000087.1:0-17743 GCF_051217035.1 Lysobacter sp. 1R34A | reverse complement strand
GCGGCCAGGCGCGAACGCAGCCGGGCGCCGCGCTCGTCCCGACCCGGATCGCGGCTGGAGCCGGGGCGTTCGGTCCTGGTCATGGCGAGGCGGCCGAGTGCCGCGGCGGACACTCCGACCGCCTCGCGCGGGACGACCGCGCGAGGCCGCCGCAACCAAGCCGGGGCCGGATCGATCAGGAATCGAGAAGCGCCCGATCCGCACCGCACCTAGCATGACGGCTCCTATCCCAACCCACAGGACGACGGCCATGGACATCAGCATTCACGCGTGCTTCCTTCCGCACAACGACGCCGACGCGGCGATGAGTTTCTACCGCGACACCCTCGGCTTCGAAGTGCGCAAGGACGTCGCCTACGGCGGCATGCGCTGGATCACCGTCGGCCCGGTCGGCCAGCCCGCCACTTCGATCGTGCTGCACCCGCCGGCCGCGACTCCGGGCATCACCGACGAGGAGCGCCGCACCGTCGCCGAGATGATGGCCAAGGGCACCTACGCCATCATCACCCTGGCGACTCCCGATCTCGACGGCGCCTTCGCCCGGCTCGAAGCCGCCGGCGCCGACATCGTCCAGGAGCCGATCGACCAGCCCTACGGCGTGCGCGACTGTGCCGTGCGCGACCCGTCCGGCAACCTGATCCGCATCAACCAACTGGGCTGAGCCGCCAGGCGAGCGCAGCCATGATCCGCGGCGACTTCGTCCGCGCGACCTCGGACTTCGGTTCGAGCGTGGCGCGATCGTCGCCCGGGTTCATGCCCGCGCTCGCATGGCCCGGACGCCGCGATCATGCACCGATTCCAGCCGATCGAGCCTGTCCTCGATCGCCGCCGCACGCTTCCACCCGCGACCGAATCCGCCCGCCGGCACTCCGCCGGGCCGGGTGGCCGGTCTTCGAAGGAGGTTCTCGTGAACTGGAACAAATGGATTCGGCAGATCCACCGTTGGCTGTCGATGATCTTTACGGTGACCGTGATCGCGACTTTCATCGCCCTGGCACAGGAGCAGCCCATCGTCTGGGTATCCTACGTGCCGCTGGCGCCGCTCGCCCTGTTGCTGCTGTCCGGGCTGTATTTGTTCGCGTTGCCGTATGCGGGCAAGCGGTTCGGCAAACGCGGTGCGGCAGGCGATAAGCCGTTGTCGTAAACCGCGCACCGGATCCCTCGGGCGGCCGTCGGTCTGCGGCGGCCGCATCGCCGCCGCAGCCCCGCCCCACCGATGGAGACACGATGAGCAAGGCCACGAGGAAGCACCCGCCGTCGTCGGCGCCGCACGCGGCCGACCGCCACGACCTGATCCGCGTGCAGGGCGCGCGCGTGAACAACCTCAAGGACCTCAGCGTCGAACTGCCGAAGCGCCGGCTGACCGTGTTCACCGGCGTGTCCGGGTCCGGCAAGAGCTCGCTGGTATTCGGCACCATCGCCGCCGAATCGCAGCGCCTGATCAACGAGACCTACAGCGCCTTCGTGCAAGGCTTCATGCCGACGATGGCGCGGCCCGACGTCGACGTGCTCGACGGCCTGACCACCGCGATCATCGTCGACCAGGAGCGCATGGGCGCCAACGCCCGCTCCACCGTCGGCACCGCCACCGACGCCAACGCGATGCTGCGCATCCTGTTCAGCCGTCTCGGCAAACCGCACATCGGTTCGCCCAACGCCTTCTCCTTCAATGTCGCCTCGGTGCAGGCGGTCGGCGCGATCACGGTCAAGGGCGAGACCAAGCGCCAGACCTTCAACCGCACCGGCGGCATGTGCCCGCGTTGCGAGGGCATGGGCCGGATCTCCGACATCGACCTGACCCAGCTGTACGACGACAGCAAGTCGATCAACGAAGGCGCGATCACCATCCCCGGCTACAGCATGGACGGCTGGTACGGCCGCATCTTCAACGGTTGCGGTTTCTTCGACCCCGACAAGCCGATCCGCAAGTTCAGCAAGAAAGAGCTGCACGACCTGCTGCACAAGGAACCGACCAAGATCAAGGTCGACGGCATCAACCTGACCTACACCGGCTTGATCCCGCAGATACAGAAGTCGTTCCTGTCCAAGGACGTCGACGCCCTGCAGCCGCACATCCGCGCCTTCGTCGAGCGGGCCACGACCTTCAGCGCCTGTCCCGACTGCGGCGGCACCCGTCTCAGCGCCGAGGCGCGCTCGTCGAAGATCGGCAAGGTCAACATCGCCGACGCCTGCGCGATGCAGATCAGCGATCTCGCCGAGTGGGTGCGCGGCCTCGAGGAACCGTCGGTCGCGCCGCTGCTCGCCAAGCTGCTGCATACCCTGGACTCGTTCGTCGAGATCGGCCTGGGCTATCTGTCGCTGGACCGGCCCTCGGGCACCCTGTCCGGCGGCGAAGCGCAACGCACCAAGATGATCCGCCACCTCGGTTCGTCGCTGACCGACGTCACCTACGTCTTCGACGAGCCCACCATCGGCCTGCACCCGCACGACATCCAGCGCATGAACGAGTTGCTGCTGCAGTTGCGCGACAAGGGCAATACGGTGCTCGTGGTCGAACACAAGCCGGAGGCGATCGCGATCGCCGACCACGTCGTCGACCTCGGCCCGGGCGCCGGCTCGGCCGGCGGCCGGGTCTGTTACGAGGGCAGCGTCGAGGGCCTGCGCGCCAGCGACACCCTGACCGGCCGTCATCTCGACGACCGCGCGTCGCTCAAGCCGAGCGTGCGCAAGGCCAAGGGTCAGCTGAATATCCGCGGCGCCAGCAAACACAACCTGCGCAAGGTCGACGTGGATATTCCGCTCGGCGTGCTGTGCGTGATCACCGGCGTGGCCGGCTCGGGCAAGAGCTCGCTGGTGCACGGCTCGCTGCCGGCCGACGAGGCCGTAGTGTCGGTCGACCAGGGCGCGATCCGCGGCTCGCGCCGCAGCAACCCGGCGACCTACACCGACCTGCTCGAACCGATCCGCAAGGCCTTCGCCAAGGCCAACGGCGTCAAGCCGGCCTTGTTCAGCGCCAACTCCGAAGGCGCCTGCCCGACCTGCAACGGCGCCGGCGTGATCTACACCGACCTGGCGACGATGGCCGGCGTCGCGACCACCTGCGAGGACTGCGAAGGCAAGCGCTTCGAAGCCTCGGTGCTGAAATACAAATTCGGCGGCCGCGACATCAGCGAAGTGCTGGCGATGCCGGTCAGCGAAGCCGAAGCCTTTTTCGGCGGCGGCAAGGCGCATACGCCGGCCGCGCACGCCATCCTGCAGCGACTGGTCGATGTCGGCCTGGGTTACCTCAGCCTGGGCCAGCCGCTGACCACTTTGTCCGGCGGCGAACGCCAGCGCCTCAAGCTCGCCACCCATATGGCCGAGAAGGGCGGCATCTACATCCTCGACGAACCGACCACCGGCCTGCACCTCGCCGACGTCGAACAACTGCTCGGCCTGCTCGACCGCCTGGTCGACTCCGGCAAGTCCGTCATCGTCATCGAGCACCACCAGGCGGTGATGGCGCATGCCGACTGGATCATCGACCTGGGCCCCGGCGCCGGCCACGACGGCGGACGCATCGTCTTCGAAGGCACCCCGGCCGAACTGGTCAAGGCCAAGTCGACCTTGACCGGCCAGCATCTGGCGGATTACGTCGGCGCAACGGCCAAGTCGAAGAAGAAAGCTTGAGCCGGGATCTTTGGCCCGAGTTAGCGCGCGTGGTGGAGCTTGAGGCGTAAGCAAGCTTCGGGCATTCCAAGATCTGAGAGCTATCGGTCGCTCGCCGCAATCGATAGCTTGCCACCAGAGGCGCATATCAGGCGGTTGATACTTCTCGAACGAATGAGCTGATTCTGGATGCATGTCCGACGGCGTCGCTTCCGATATCAGTCGAACGATGACGAAGACTGGTTGAATGTGTTCGAGTATCTATTAATTCGACACCAGTGTGTGTTTCTCTATCCCAAGTCGAGTGGGAATATCTATTAGATTTCTTGCGACTTCTCGGCGAATTTTACGGGTCTATTATCGCTCTCGATTTTCGGGGCTGGTGTGCCTTGACGACCGCACGCAGCTTGCTGTATTCGACTGATTCTCCGGTTCGTGATCGGGGACTAGTAGGCAAGCTTGGCAGGTTGTTCATTGCCTGCCGTCATCATCGACAAGGAGTGGTTATGAACCTTAAATCTGTAGCAATAACTTTAGGCTTGGCCGTCGCAGCGTTCGTATCGGTAGGCGCCGTGACTAGCACGGCGGAAGCCTGTCATATTTGTACCGGTGTCGGGACCAGTACGGCAGAGTGTCGATATGTAAGGTATCCGTATGGGTACTCGCACTGCACAGTCCGCACCGACCACGGGTCCACTACCTGTCAAAATGGCGATGACTGTTGATTGATCCTATAGCTCGCAGTTGGCCGGCATTGCTCGGCCGGCTGCGAGATCGCATCGCCAATGCAAGCGATCAACCTTTCCGAGTCATACAATATGAGCCGTTGGCAGTTGATCCACAAAGTACTGAACGCTGCATTTGTCGGCGCTATTGGGTTTGCACTCGCTTCGTTGCCGCTTGATTATATCGATGCGGCCGAGGGATTGGCCGAGAAGGCAATCAGCGCAGAGATCGCCAAAGAGAACATCCTCACTCTCACTGGCGACGATGTAGAGAGTGTCAGCGCCGAGCAATTTATCCGCAAGTACCGCGACCGTGCGCTGAATGTCGTCGACCTGAGAACAGAAGAAAAATATTCCGAGGGTCATATAGTTGGTGCTGTGAATATCTCAGAAGATAGGATGGATCGTCACGCGCTGACCATATTTGATAAGAACGCTGAAGTGTATATTTTCTGTAACTATAACCCGTCATGTGAGATTGGTGACGCAGGCCATGGCGTTTTGTCGCGCTGCAAGCGCGTGGCGCAAAAGTTCAAGTTCCATCATGGCTATCGAAACGCGATTCTTGTCAGGGCGAATCTTAGGGATCTGACGGCAGCGGGTGTGGCCGTCACCGGGCGACAGCAAGCGATCTTGGCGGCCAAGAGCTCACACAAGATCGTACAGCCTTGAAGTTGGCAAGCAAATTCGCCTTATGCCTTCTGCCTTTAGCGGCGGGTGCTGCATTGGCCCTGTTCTTTAAAGTCATGAGAGTCGATCTGGAGTCGATGTCGCCTACCATACGTCGCGGCGACCTCGTACTCGTCGCAAGGATCAATGAAGGCATTGGGGAGGAAGGTGGAGATCGGGACAGTATCGTCGTTGCCCTCCAGCAAGAGAAGTACATTGTTAAACAGTTGATTGCGATTGCAGGCGATGTCGTGGAAACCCGGGAACGAGGGCAGGTATTCGTCAACTCCAGATTTTTTCCGACATTTGCGGCGCCGAGACCTACGGCTGACCGGAAACGAACAATCACGCGTGTTCGCGTGCCTGCGGGCTATGTGTTCGTCATCGGCGACAATAGCTACAAATCCGTGGACTCCCGGAGCTTTGGCGTAATTCCTGTCCGCTCGATAAAGGGACGCGTGCTCCTAGGATGGCGACCATCACTGTCTCTTCCGAGAGCCCACTAAAGACGGCCGGAGTAAAGAATGAAAAAGTATCGATCTCTAAGTCACCCAAATAACGACCGCGTTGCTAGCAGGGCGAGGGGCATGGCCCATGCAGTGTTCGCGGGACTTAGCCTTTTGTGCGTCGTCTGCGCGGGGTGCGAAAAGAAGGCCGATTTGCAGGCGGATGCTCGTGGACAGAGCACAGAGAACGATTCGGCGGTGAAAGCGGCGGAGGCTGCGCCCAATGAGGCAGTCGCCGGGAAAGCCCCGGCTAAGCAAGACGAACTCAGGAGCCTGGCTCCGACTTCGGCAGTGGCTGCCGCTGAGCGCGACGCCAACAGAAAGGCGTTGGATTTGCTGGCGGACGACATCAGGGCGGGGCGCGCCGGGTCGGACGAAGTTCGCGACCTTGAGCGCCTGTTTTCGCAAGAGCAACGCGACGAAGCATGGGCTTCGTCGTCCGAATACACCATATCCAATGTGGTCGCCAATCTGAGTAAAAAATATGGCCCGGGTCTGGAAATTGCCAAGGTCGAATGTCGACAGACCCTGTGCGAAGTGCAGGCGGTCAACCGCAGCGGCGTCGGCGGATCGCAGCTCGATTGGAACAGGGCCTATCTGCAGCTCAAGCAGAGCCTAAAGTCCTCGAACAGTCAGACCTTGATGCGGCCGCTGCCGCACGGCCGAGTGGTGTATCACACCTACATCATCCGATAGCGATCGCTCAGCGAGGTTTGCGATCGATGCAATCGCCCGACACGGCCAAGGCGCGATGAGCCGATTGCTGGGAGGAGCCAACGCGGCGTGCCCCATGTGCGTGCGTGCCCAATGCCGGCGGGGCGCTGGCAGCACTGAGGCATAAAGTGTTGCCGCAGGCGTCTCGGGCAAATAGTGCGACCCGCGGTTAGGCCAAGTTCGCCTGGGACTATGTCGTTAGACGCTTCGTAGGGGCCTCGTGGTCGCCGTGGTGCTGTCTAGGGCCGATCGGCTGCCGCGAGTCAGCCACAATCCTTTTTCCAGCCGTGGCTAAACACTAACGTCCCGCTCCCCCCGCCGATACCCGATCGCCTCGGTCAAATGCGCCGTGGCGATGTGCGGGCTCTCGGCGAGGTCGGCGATGGTGCGGGCGACCCGCAGGATGCGGTGCATCGAGCGCGCCGAAAGCTGCAAGGCGTCGACGGCGCGTTCGAGCAGTGCATGGTCGGAGGCGCCGATGGCGCAGGTCGCCGTGGTCTCGGTCTGGCTGAGTTGCGAGTTGCTCTTGCCGCTGCGCGCCGCTTGACGTTGGCGCGCAGCGACGACGCGCTCGCGGATGGCGGCGCTGCTTTCGCCGCAGGGCTGGTCGGGGCGCAGCGCCGAGGACGGCAGGCGGGGCACTTCGATGTGCAGGTCGATGCGGTCGAGCAAGGGCCCGGAGATGCGCGCGCGGTAACGGCGGATCGCTTCGCCGGCGCAACGGCAGCGCCCGCTGCTGTCGCCGGCCCAGCCGCAGGGGCAGGGGTTCATCGCCGCCACCAGTTGGAAGCGCGCCGGGAATTCGGCGCTGCGCGCGGCGCGCGAGACCGTGACCACGCCGGACTCCAGCGGCTCTCGCAGCACTTCCAGGGCGCGCCGTTCCCACTCGGGCAGTTCGTCGAGAAACAGCACACCCTGATGGGCCAGCGAAATCTCGCCGGGACGCGGATCGGCGCCGCCGCCGACCAGGGCGACCGCGCTGGCGGTGTGGTGCGGCGAGCGGAACGGGCGTTCGCGCCAGCGTGCGGGATCGAGGCCATGGCCATGCGCGCCGCCGGCGACCGAGGCGATCGCGGCGGTCTCCAGCGCTTCTTCCTCGCTGGCCTCGGGCAGCAGGCCGGGCAGGCGCGAGGCGAGCAGGGTCTTGCCGCAGCCGGGCGGGCCGATCAGCAACAGGTGGTGACCGCCCGCGGCGGCGATTTCGAGCGCGCGCCGCGCCTGCGCCTGGCCGCGCACATCGCGCATGTCGAGGCCGGGCGGTCGCAACAGCGGCGCGGCCTGGGCCTGCGGCAGTTCGGCCTGGCCGCACAGCATGGCGCAGACTTCGAGCAGGGTGCGGCCGGTGCGCGCTTCGACGCGGCTGGCGAGCGCGGCTTCGGCGCCGTTGCCGGCCGGCACGATCAGGCGGCGCCCGAGCGCGGCGACCGCGAGCGCGGCCGGCAGCACGCCGTCGATCGCCCGCAACTCGCCGGTCAGACCGAGCTCGCCGAGGAATTCGTATTCGTTGAGCGCTTCGAGCGGGACCTGCCCGCTCGCGGCGAGGATGCCCAGGGCGATGGCGAGATCGTAGCGGCCGCCGTCCTTCGGCAGGTCGGCCGGGGCCAGGTTGACGGTGATGCGGCGCTGCGGAAATTCGAACTGCGCGCACTGGATCGCGGCGCGGACCCGGTCCTTGGCTTCGCGCACCGCCGCTTCGGGCAGGCCGACGATCGACATGCTCGGCAGCCCGCCGCCGAGGTGGACCTCGACCCGGACCGCGGGCGCACGGACGCCCGATCGCGCACGGCTGTGCACGAGTGCCAGGTTCATGGCGGGGCTCAGTGCTGGGGCGTGGAAGCGTCGTCGAGTTGCGCTTCGAGCTCGGCGACGGTGCGCTGGAGCTCGTCGAGCTTTTCGCGGGTGCGCAGCAACACCGCGCGCTGGACTTCGAACTCCTCGCGGGTGACCAGCTCGAGCTTGGACAGGCCGGTCTGCAGTACGGACTTGAAGTTCTGCTGTATTTCCTCGCGGCTCTCGCGCAAGCCCGGGGGAAGCAGCGAGCTGAGGCGGCGGGCGAGGTCGTCGATGTAGTTCAGGTCGATCATGTGGGGAAAGCTCCTCCGGCAATGGGGTCAGCTTGACCGCCGGACCGGGACCGCGCCGTCGGCCGGAGCCGTGGCGGGTTGTCGGAAAAGTCCGAAGTGGATGACGCGGTCACTACATCACGGCGCCGGCGAGGCTCGCAAGCGCTTTGTCCTCATCGTCCAACGCAGCGCGCGGAGACGGTGTGAACGCCGTCCGACGGGCGGCGTGACCCGCGTCGGACCTAGGTCGCGACGCCGTGGCACGTTATCCTTCGCCCGATTGCGAGGAGATCGACGATGAAGATGGTCATGGCGGTGATCAAGCCGTTCAAGCTCGACGACGTGCGCGAGGCGCTGGCCGAGGCCGGCGTGGCCGGGATCACCGCGACCGAGGTCAAGGGCTTCGGGCGCCAGAAGGGGCATACCGAGCTGTATCGCGGCGCCGAGTACGTGGTCGATTTCCTGCCCAAGATCAAGCTCGAAGTCGCGGTGACCGACGACCAGGTCGACACCGTGGTCGAGGCGATCATGAAGGCGGCCGGCACCGGCAAGATCGGCGACGGCAAGATCTTCGTCTGGGATCTCGAACGCGCGGTGCGCATCCGCACCGGCGAAATGGACGGCGACGCGCTGTAAGCGAAGCCCGGCTGGGGTTGCCGGCGCGGCTGCGATGCGTCGCTGCGGCCATCCCGGCCGCGAACCGACGATCGTTCAGGCTGAACGCCAGCTAGCGGCGTCGAACCGGCTTGCGCGCGTGCAACGCGGGGCCCGCGGCCCCGCCCTGATCGAGAAAGGCCTGCAGCGCCGGCGCGCGCGGGCGATTGACCAGTTCCAGGCGATACAGCGGGCGGGTCATCGACCCGTCTTCGTCGAGTTTGATCGTGCGCACCCGCCGCATGGTGACCAGGTCGGCGACCACGGTTTCCGGCAACAGGGCGATGCCGGCGTCGGCGGCGACCGCGTGCGCGATCGCTTCGTTGCTGCCGATCTCGATCACCCGCGCCGGGGCGATGCCGCGCGCGGCGAACAGCGATTGCGCGACCTGGCGCGTGCCCGAGCCTTGTTCGCGCACCAGCCAGGTCTGGCGCGCGAGTTCGGCCAGGGACGGACGACGCCTGGCGCCCAGGGGGCTGTCGGCGGCGGCGATCAGGCGTAAAGGCTCGCTGCGCCATAGCGTGGACTGGATGCGCGCATCCTCGACCGCGCCTTCGACGAAACCGACGTCCACCCGGCAATCGACTACTGCGCGGCTGATTTGCTCGGTGTTGCCGACCACCAGTTCGACGGTCAGCCCGGCATGGCGGCGCACGAACGGGCCGAGGCTCTGCGGCAGCCAGTACGCCGCCACCGTGGTGCTGGCGCCGATGCGCAGGCTGCCCTGGCGCAGTTCGACCCGGTCGCGCACGTCCTCGCTGGCGATGCGTTCCAGGGCGAAGATCGCCCGCGCATGTTCGAACACCGCGCGGCCGTGATCGGTCAGTTGCACGCCGCGCACCGCCTTGGCGTCGGCGCCGCCGCGTTCGATCAGCGGCAGGTCGAGCTGGTGTTCGAGTTCGCGCACCGCTTTCGACACCGCCGACTGGCTGACGAACAAGGCCTCGGCCGCGCGCGAAAAGCTCTGTTGCTCGACCACGGTCAGGAACACGCGCAACAGGTGCAGGTTCATGGCATGAGCTCAGTTCATGGATACTTGAATTATATGTATTGGACTCCCCGGACGCGCGGGCCTACCTTGGCGCCGCTTTCGACCTGCCGCTGCCCTGGAGTTCGCCGCCGTGTCCGTGCTGAACCCGTCTTCGCCCGCCGCCTCCCCGCAACCGGGCCTGGCCCGTCCGCCGGGATTGTGGACGGGGCTGGCGCTGGTGGCGGCGATCGCCGCAACGGCGATGGCGCTGGCCTCGCTGCCGGCCCTGCAGGCCTGGGGGCTGAGCGCGCTGACCTTGGCGATCGTGCTCGGCATCGCCGTCGGCAACAGCGTCTTCCCCGCGCTCGCTTCCGCCGCCGGCAGCGGCGTGGACTTCAGCAAGGGCAGCCTGTTGCGGCTCGGCATCGTCCTGTACGGCTTCCGGGTGACCTTCCAGGAGATCGCCGGGGTCGGCGTGGCCGGCTTGGCGATCGATGTGGTCGTGGTCGCCGGCGTGTTCGGCCTGGCGACCTGGCTGGGCACGCGTTGGCTCAAGCTCGACCGCGAGACCTCGATGCTGATCGGTGCCGGCAGCGCGATCTGCGGCGCCGCCGCGGTGATGGCGGCCGAGCCAGTGGTGCACGCACAGGCGCACAAGGTGTCGGTCGCGGTCGCCACCGTGGTGGTGTTCGGCACCCTCGGCATGTTCGTCTACCCGGTGCTTTACCCTTACCTGGGGCTCAGCGAACACGCCTACGGCGTCTATGCGGGCTCGACCATCCACGAAGTCGCCCAGGTGGTCGTCGCCGGCCGCGCGGTCGGCGAATCCGCGGCCTCGGCGGCGGTGATCGAGAAAATGCTGCGGGTGATGCTGCTGGCGCCGTTCCTGCTGCTGCTGTCCTCGCGGATCGGCGCCGCGCCGGGCGCGGCGAAGTCGAAGATCGTGGTGCCCTGGTTCGCGCTGTGGTTCGTCGCGGTCAGCGGTTTCAACTCGCTGCACCTGCTGCCGGAGCCGTGGAAGGCGGCGATCGTGCAGATCGACACCGTGCTGCTGGCGATGGCGATGGCCGCGCTGGGCTTGCGCACGCAGGCCGGCGCGGTCCGCCAGGCCGGCCCGAAACCGATGCTGCTCGCCGCGGTGCTGTTCGCCGTGCTGACCGTCGGCGGCTACGGTTTGAATGTCGGCATGGCGACGTTGTTCGGCGCGGCGGCCTGACGGCCGGATCGGCCCGCCTGCGGTACGCCGAAAGCACCCTCAGCGCAGAAGCGGAGGCCTGCCCCCAGCTGATATGGTTCGGTTTCCAACAGGGGGAAGCGTTGCATGAAGGCACACATAATGACGGCGATGGCCGTGGTTCTTTTCGGCTGTGGCATCGGCGCGAGCCAGGCGGCGAAGAAGTCGCAGCCCACGGCCGCGACGTACCGCCAGAAGGCGCCGGAAGCGGCGGCCAAGGCGCTGCTGGAGTTCGCGCTGGTGCAGGCCGGCAAGAACGGTAGCTGGGAGCGGATCGGCGCGGGCCGGGTGTATTACCTCGGCGGTCTGAAGCCGCAGGGGCAGTCGGTGTTCGATGCGATTCTCTCGGGCAAGCACGAGGACAGCGATGTGTATCGCATCGCGCGCGTATACGCCGAAGCCGGCGAGTGGACGAAGGCGAAGCCGCTGTTCGACCGCTTCATCGCCAGCAACCACGACGATGCCAAGGCGCATGCCGAGGTCGGGGCGCACTATCTATTGCAGGGCGACCGCGCGACCGCGGAACGGATGTTCGATCGGGCGTTCGAGCTGGAGGACGACAACCCCTGGATCACCGAGTACGTCGCCGGCGCCTATCTCGGGGTGAGGCCGCAGGAGTAAAGCGTCGCCGATCCGCGAAGAACGGTTGGCCGCCGAGCGCGACACGAAGCGGATTGCATGCACAAAAAAGCCCCGCGCGAGCGGGGCTTTTCTTTTCTCGACCGACGCCAGGCGCGGGTCGACGCGCCGCGCGGGCCTTATTCGCCCAGGGCCTCGGCCACGAAGGCCGGGGTCGACAGCGCGCCGCGGTGGATGCCGGCGTTGTAGTACTTGCTGGCGAAGGTCTTGGCCTGGGCGTCGGCTTCGCGGAATTCGAAATCCCCGCCCTTGCGCGCCAGGGTGCAGCTCCACCAGCCGGTCGGGTAGCACGGCTGCGGGAAGGGCAGGGTCTTGAAGGTCTTGAAGCCCGCCTTGCCCATCTCGGTGCGCATTTCCTTGATCAGCTCGATCAGCATCAGCGGCGATTCGGACTGCTGGACCAGGATGCCGTCCTCGCGCAGAGCGCGGAAGCAGCTGTCGTAGAAGGCCTTGTTGAACAAGCCTTCGGCCGGGCCGACCGGGTCGGTGGAGTCGACGATGATCAGGTCGACGCTGTCGGGCGCGCGATTGGCCATGTAGGCGATGCCGTCGTCGAACAGCAGTTGCGCGCGCGGGTCGTCGTTGCGGTCGCACAGTTCCTGGAACCACTTTTCGGCCATGCGGGTGACCTGCTCGTCGATGTCGCACTGCACGGCCTCGGTCACGCCGTCGTGCTTGAGCACTTCGCGCAGGGTGCCGCAGTCGCCGCCGCCGATGATGACGACGTTCTTCGGCGCGCGATGGGTGAACAGCGCCGGGTGCGACATCATCTCGTGGTACAGGAAGTTGTCGCGCGTGGTCAGCATCACCGCGCCGTCGATCAACATCAGGTTGCCCCAGTCGGTCGTCTCGAAGATCTCGATCTTCTGGAACGGCGACTGGACCTCGTCGAGCTTGCGGGTGACGCGGTAGCCGATGGACGAGCCGGTCGGCTCGAAGTTTTCGTAGTGCCACGTCGGTTCGGTAGTCATGCCGTTGCTTCCTGGTAAGGCCGTGCGGATTGGGTGTGCTGCGTGGAGCGGCGCCGGGCGCCGCTGCCGCGGGATCGCTGGATCGGGCCGGCGCGGGCGCGCCTGGGCCGGCAGCGGGTTTCGGGAACCTGGCTTTTCGGGGCCGGGGGCGCGGATTGTAGCGGACCCATATGAAACGGACTGTATGAACGCAGGTCGCGATCGGCCCGGGTTTGCCGATCCGGCCGGCCCCCGGCGCCCGCGCCCGGTCCCCTCCGGGGATGCGGCCTGTAGAATGCGTGTTCCCCACACTGTCCGGTAACACGCCGATGTCCGACTGGTCGCTCGATCAGGCCCGCAAGACCTACTCGATCCCCCACTGGTCCGAAGGATATTTCGACATCGATGCGGCCGGCCGGATCGCGGTGAGCCCGCGCGGCGAGCGCGGCCCGACCGTGGCGCTGCCCGAGGTGGTCGATGCCGCCCGCGCGGCCGGCGCCAAGCTGCCCATGCTGGTGCGCTTCCCGGACATCCTCGGCGACCGCCTCGGCAAGCTGCAGAGCGCGTTCGCCCAGGCGATGCGCGACTGGGACTACGCCGGCGGCTACACCGCGGTGTATCCGATCAAGGTCAACCAGCACCAGGGCGTGGCCGGCACGCTGGCCTCGCACGCCGGCGAAGGCTTCGGCCTGGAAGCGGGCAGCAAGCCCGAGCTGATGGCGGTGCTGGCGCTGAGCCGGCCCGGCGGCCTGATCGTCTGCAACGGCTACAAGGATCGCGAGTACATCCGCCTGGCCCTGATCGGCCGCAAGCTCGGCATGGAGACCTACATCGTCGTCGAGAAGCCGTCCGAGCTGCAGGTGGTGTTCGAGGAAGCCAAGGCGCTCGGGGTGAAGCCGGGCCTAGGCGTGCGCATGCGGCTGGCCTCGCTCGGCGCCGGCAAGTGGCAGAACAGCGGCGGCGACAAGGCCAAGTTCGGCCTGAGCCCGCGCCAGGTGCTGGACTTGTGGAAGCAGCTGCGCGACAACGGCCTGCAGGATTGCCTGGGCCTGCTGCATTTCCACATGGGCTCGCAGATCTCCAACGTGCGCGACATCGCCAACGGCATGCGCGAGGCGACCCGCTATTTCGTCGAACTGTCCAAGCTCGGCGCCAACGTGCGCTACATGGACGTCGGCGGCGGCCTCGGCATCGACTACGAAGGCACCCGTTCGCGCAGCTATTGCTCGATCAACTACGGCGTCAACCAGTACGCTTCGAACATCATCCAGCCGCTCGCCGAGGCCTGCCAGGAATACGGCCTGACCCCGCCGCGCCTGGTCACCGAATGCGGCCGCGCGATGACCGCGCACCACGCGGTGCTGGTCGCCAACGTCTCGGAGATCGAGGAGGCGCCGGAAGGCCGCGTGCCGCCGGCCCACGACGACGAGCCGGCGGTGATCCGCCACTTGCGCGAGATCCACGACGAGCTCGACCAGCGCCCGGCGGTGGAGCTGTTCCACGAGGCCCAGCACCACCACGGCGAGGGCTTGTCGCTGTATGCGCTCGGCCAGATCGACCTGACCCATCGCGCGCGCATCGACGATCTGTTCTATGCGATCGCGCATGCGGTGCGCGCGCGCCTGGACGGCAGCGAGAAGAGCCATCGCGACCTGCTCGACGAGTTGAACGAACGCCTCGTCGACAAGTACTTCGTCAATTTCAGCGTGTTCGAATCGATGCCGGACGTGTGGGCGATCGACCAGGTGTTCCCGATCGCGCCGATCGAGCGCCTGAACGAAGCGCCGGACCGGCGCGGCGTGATCGCCGACCTGACCTGCGACTCGGACGGCAAGATCGACACCTACGTCGAGAACGAAGGCCTGGACACTTCCTTGCCGCTGCATGCCCTAAAGCCGGGCGAGAGCTATCGCCTGGGCTTCTTCCTGGTCGGCGCCTACCAGGAAATCCTCGGCGACATCCACAACCTGTTCGGCGACACCGACGCGGTCGAAGTGCGCGTGGACGGCGACGGCTACCGCCTCGCCCAGCAGCGGCGCGGCGATACCACCGACGTCATGCTCGACTACGTCGGCTACAAGCTGGCCGACTTGCGCGAGGCGTATCGCAGCAAGGTCGCCGCGGCCAACCTGCCGGCCGAGGAGGCGCGCCGTCTCGACGAGGCGCTGGAAACCGGTCTGACCGGCTACACCTATCTCGACGACGCACCGCTGGCCTGAACGATGACGACGAACCGCTATCTGGTCATGGCCATGCGCCTGCCGCAATTCGATACGGCGCAGATCGGGCCGCACCGGGATTTCCTCGATGAATTGCGCGGGCAGGGCCGGCTGGAGCTGGCCGGCGGCTTCGGCGACAAGAGCGGCGGCGCTTACGTACTGCGCGCATCGGACCTCGACGAAGCCCGGGTGATGGCGTTCCGCGACCCGCTGCACCTGAGCGGGTCGTCGCGGATCGACGTCTACGAATGGCAGGTCTGAGCCCGGTCTGAGCGTGCAGGTCGGGCGGCGCAAGCCGGGTTCACTGCGCGTGGCTTGGCGCGTTCAGGCAGCAGGGGACCCCGGAGACCCAGACTGGGACGCATCGACGTCGCCCGGCCGCGCCGGTCGCACGGGCGGGCGGGATCGCGGTACTGTCCACAGCCGATCGGGCGGTACGCCGACGGCGGCATCATGGTTTTTTTGCAATATCAGCGCCCGAACGGGCAGAAGGTCGAAATGAAAGCAGGGGTTATTGGTCTGGGAGCCATGGGCGCGCCGATGGCGCGTTACGTGCATAGCAAGGGCGTGCTGACCGCGGTCGGCAACCGGACGCAGGCCAAGGCCGATGCGCTGGCCTCGGAGCTGGACGTACGCGCCGCCCGCTCGGCGGCCAATTTCGCCGACTGCGATCTGGTCGTGCTGTGCGTGTCGCTCGACGCCGACGTGCTGGAAAACGTCGCGGCCCTGGCCGAAGTGCTCAAGCCCGGCGCGATCGTGGTCGACCATTCCACGGTGTCGGTCGAAACCGCGCGCCGCGCCGCCGCCTTGCTGGCGGTGCACGACATCGGCTTCCTCGATGCGCCGGTGTCCGGCGGCGTCGAAGGCGCGCGCAACGGCAAGCTGTCGATCATGGTCGGCGGCGACGAAGCCCAGCTCGAACGCGTGCGCGGCGTGATCGACGCTTATGCCGCACGCATCACCCACATGGGCGCGACCGGCGCCGGCCAGGCGACCAAAGCCATCAACCAGATCCTGGTCGCCGGCATCAACGAGGCGGTCTGCGAAGGCCTGGCGCTCGGCGAGAAGCTCGGCTTGGATCCGGAGCGCCTGCTGCCGACCCTGATGGCCGGCGCAGCCAGCAACTGGTTCCTCGACAAGCGCGGCGCGACCATGCTGCGCGACGAGTTCGCGCCCGGCTTCAAGTGCCTGCACATGCTCAAGGACCTGCGCATCGTCCAGGGCATCGCCCGCGACAGCGGCATCCGCACCCAGACCATCGACCAGGCCGTGGCCGATTACGCCGAGCTGATCGAACGCGGTTACGGCGAGTCGGACACCTCGGCCCTGATCGCGCTCAAGCGCGTGCGGCCGGTGGCGGCGGTCGAAGCCACGGACCCGGCCCCGGACAGCGCGGCCAGCCTCGAAGCCTGAGCGCGAGCCCGGGGTTCAGCGAACCACGAAAACCCGCCCGCGGCCGCGTGCGGGTTTTTTTGTTGCGTCGCAGATGCGGCCGTCGCGTCGCGGCGATGCGAGCGCGCGACGCGAGGGCTGAACGCAGGGCCGCTTAGCGCGCGGCCGGCCGGTCGCGCCGTTGCGCGATTCGCTCGCCGAGAATCGCGCCGGCGAAAGCGGCGACGACGGTCAGGACGATGGCGACCGCGTTGTAGCGCAGCGCGCCGGCCAGCGAGCGCATCGGCAGCGGGCTATCAGGTAGGGCCATCGAGACGACCGTCCACAGGGTCAGCACCCACATCGCCACCATCAGCAGCAGGGCGATCCAGCGGAAATGCGCATGGCGCGCGATCGCGCCGCCGACGCCCATGGCGATCAAGGCTCCGAACACGTCGAGCAGCGGGATCGCGCCGGCGCCGGTCTCGATCGTCTGGCTGGCGTCCAGGCCGAGGAACTTGATGAAAATGCCGAACAACAACAGCACGCCTGCCGCACTCAGGCAGCCCAGAAGAATGCGCTTGTCCATCCGATCCCCAACGACTACGTAGCGGCCGCAGTCTACTTCGGCGCCGTCGCGACGCAGGGTGACCGGCGTCGCGCTGTGGCCGGGCGCGCTGCCGGAAGGTGGCGCTGCGCCGACGCGCGGTGACGCGGTACGGCAATCTTTGCCGGCGGTTCGCGCCTGGTGACGGCAGACGCGGCGGACGCATCCATTGCGGCTGCAGCCGCGCGCGGTTGCGAGCGCCGGTTGAATCGCGCGTAGTCCGGCCGGCCACCGACTGCGCGAGCACGCGCACGGCTTGCGTAGGCGATCGACCCTGGCGGCAGAGGCCGCGCGCCATCGATCCTGTCGAATGAAACCGCGGCCAATAAAAAGGCCGGGCTTGCGGCCCGGCCTTTTCGCATGTCCCGCGGCGACGCAGGCTTACTGCACCTTTATCGCCATGCCGGGCAGTCCGCCGTCGGCGAGCTTGCGTTTGGCGTCGGCCAGGTCGCTGGCGGTGCCGTAGGGCCCCATGCGCACGCGGTACACGGTCTTGCCGCTGATCTGCGCCGATTCGACCCGCGCGCCGAGGCCGAGCATCGCGATCTTGGCCTTCATCTCCTCGGCCTGTCCCGAAGCCTGGAAGGCGCCGGCCTGGAGCAGGTAGCGGGTGTTGTCGTTGAGCACGGCGGCCGGCTTGGCGTTGCCCTGGGTCGCGGCAACGGCCGGCGGCTTGGGCGTGACCGAGCTGCTCTGCGGAGGCGTCGCGCTGGCGACCTGGACCGGCGGCGCGGCCGGACGGGTCGGCTCGGCCGCGATGGTGTCGACCGGCCTAGGCAGGCTGACGGCGGTCGCGGTGCCGGTCAAGGCGGC
>NZ_JBPKJP010000086.1:0-17881 GCF_051217035.1 Lysobacter sp. 1R34A | reverse complement strand
CGGGCGGCACGCTCGGTGCGCAGCTCAGCGGCGCGCCGGTTCCGGGCGGCGCAGCCGGCGTGCTCGGCGGCGCGGTCCAGGGCGTCAGCGGCAATCTCGGCACGGTCGGCGCCGGCATCACCGCAGGCATGGGCAATGCCGGCAGCATCGCCAATCCGGTCGGCGTGACCGCGGCTGGCGTGACCAGCGGCGTCGCCGGTCTTGGCGGCACGGTCGGCGGCGTCGGCTCGGCCTTGACCAGCACCGGCGCGACCACGCCCTTGGCTCCGGTCGCCGGCCTGGTCGGTGGCGCGGTGACCAGCGTCGGTGGCGGCGTGGCCACGGTCGGCACGGCCGCGACCGCTGCGGTCAATGGTCCTTTGCAGCCGGTTACCCAGGGGCTGAGCACGGTCGTCAACGGCGTGGCCGGGGCGACCGGGCTCAATGGCACGGGCACCACGACCGGCCTGCTCGGCGGCGCGCTGGGCGGCACCACCACTCAAGGTGGACTGCTCGGTACCGGTCTGCTCAAGAAGAAGCCTTGAACGCAAGTTTGTGATGCAACGCGCGGGAACGGGCTTGGCCCCGTTCCCGTCGCACGACAACGGCGTATGGTGAGTGCACGAGTCTTGGGGAGGCGCGTTCCGCCGGACGGTGGACGCGCCATTCCGATGCGGAGTTTCCCAGTCCGAACCATTCCGCTGGATGGACCACGCTAAACGCAGGGGGCGCGTGCATGCGAACAGGCCTTTCGGGAAGACGCTACCTACTCGCGCTGACGGTCGCCGCGCTGTTGAATTCGACCGTGCCGGCGCATTCCCAGGATCGCCTGCCGACCGGCAACCCACTGCAGACCCTGCCGCAGGCGCCGTTGCCGAAGACCGACCCCAAGGTCAGCACCACGGTCGCGCCGCAACAGAATCCCGCCATGGCCGCCTTGCTCGCCGTGCCGATCACGCCGAGCAAATTCGACGTGTCCGGGGTCAAGGCGATTGCATTCGAACAGGTCGCCGGGGTGTTCAGTCCGCTCGCCGGCAAGAACATCACCGTCGCCGAGCTCCTGCAGGCGGCCGAAGCCTGCAGCAAGCTGTATCGCGATCACGGCTACGCGCTGTCGTTCTGCTACCTGCCCAACCAGGACTTCGCCAACGGCGTGGTCCGGGTGGTCGCGGTCGAAGGCTATGTCGCCGAGCTGCGCCTGGGCGGCAAGCCGGGCAAGCTCGAGCGCAAGATCCGCGCGATCGCCCAGCACATTCTCGATGACCGGCCGTTGCGCCAGGCCACGTTCGAGCGTTATTCGCAGATCCTGGGCTTCCTGCCCGGGGCGAAGATGGCGATCAACGTGCCCGCGCCGACCACCACCGACGGTGCGACCGTGCTGGAGCTCAACGTGGGCGCCAAGCGCTACGACGCGACCTGGGCGCTGGAGTTCAATCATCCCGGCACCCAGGGGCTGATGAACCTGCAGCTCAATGCGCTGACGCCGCTGGCCGAGCAATGGACCTTGTCGACCCTGTATCCCGACGGCCGCGGCGACGAGCGTTTCTACGGCGCGGGCTATTCGCAATTGTTCGGCAGCGACGGCTGGATCGGTCGCGCCGACGGTTCGCGCTACCGCGGCGAACCGGCCAGCCGCACGCCGCTGCCGGAGTTCCTCGACCACCGCGTCGAGCAGGATCGCATCGCCTTCAGCGCGCGCTACCCCTGGCTGCTGCGCAACGAGCGCTCGATCTTCATCGGCGCCGGCGTCTACGGCGCCGACCAGATCGACGCCTACCGCAACACCGCGACCGGCGCGACCCTGGAACAACGCTCCAAGACGCGGGTCCTGCAGGCGAGCCTGGATTACACCAAGGCCAAGAAGAACAGCGCGCGCCAGATCAGCCTGTCGATCGCGCGCGGCCTCGATGCCTGGGGCGCTTCGGCGAGCACGGCGACCAACGTCGCCGGCGTCGAGTTCGCCTCGCCGAACGACGTCTCGTTCCGGCGCTACAACCTGGGTTACGCGCAGAGCCGGAGCTGGGCCGAGCAGCGCTACCTCGCGATCCTGCGCGGCACCGCCCAGTACAGCCGCAACCGCCTGCCCTCGTCCGAGCAGATCAGCTTCGGCGCCTCGCGCTTCGCCCTGGCCTACGATCCCGGCGAAGTGTCGGCCGACAAGGGCTGGGGGTTGTCGCTGGAACTCAGCCGCAACTTCCGCCCGCAATCGCGCTGGCTGAAGTCGGTGTCGCCCTACCTGGTCGTGCAACACGCCCAAGTCTCGATGACTAAAGGCCGCGCGCCGATCGATAAACTCGGCACGGTCGGGCTCGGCGTTCGTTTGTCCGACAACCATCACTACAACGTCGACTTCGCCTACGCCCGCCCGACTGCCGACCTGCCGCTGGAGGCCGACGACCGCAAGGCGCGCTGGAATCTGAGTTTTTCGTATCAGTTGCAGTAGCGGGTGTGTGGCGGCGTGAGCCGCGATCGCGTCGCCTGAACCTCGCGGCACTCCTGGTCGCCCCTGTAGGAGCGACGTGAGTCGCGACCAAGGGACGCGCAGAAGTGGCGAGACTTTCGTCACTCGCCGAAGCGGCGTGCTATCGCCAGGGTAGGAGCGAGGCAAGCCGCGACCGCGCCGTCTCCCGTCGCGGCGTCACCGGCCGTGAGGCGGTGAAGCCACATCAATAGCAAAGCTTCCGCCCCCTAAAGAGTGCGGGTAACTTTCTTTTGTCCAAAGCAACAAAAGAAAGTCACCAAAGAAAAGTGCTTCTTCCTGCAAGGGCACAAGTCCGCACGATCGAAGCCGACGCAGGGATGCTCCAGACAGGCCATCCATGGCCTGCTTACGCACGGCCCGCATCCTTGCGGGCCGCCCTCCGGGTCAGCTTTTGACCGGCAAAGCGTAAAGCAGATCAAAATCACGGCAGCGGCAGCGGCAGCGGCAGCGGCAGCGGCAGCGGTACACGACGCATTGCTCTTGAGTGGGCGGCGCAAGCCGCGACCGCGCAACCGCGATCGCCCGCGCCGGAAACCGCAGATTCGCGGTCGCGGCTCACGCCGCTCCTACAGGGATGGCGGCGCCGCACTTCCCTTCCACATTGCAGCTTTCGCTTTCGCTTTCGCTGTGCGTCGCCGCGCACTCACGAAGGCCCTGGAAGACCCAGAGGGCGGCCTGCATGGATGCAGGCCGTTTTTCATCGGGACAGGGATGTCCCGTATGAAAAATCCCTGCGTCGGCATCGCTCGTGCGGGCCTGTGATTCAAGAAAAAGCATTTTTCTTTGGTTACCTTTCTTTTGTTGCTTTAGACAAAAGAAAGGTAACCCGCCGCTTTAGCGGCGGAAGCTTTGCACTTGATCTTGATCTTGATCTTGATCTTTGATCTCGTGCAATGAACGACGCGCCGCAAGACCGCCGCAGCGATGTCGCGGCTCGCGCCGCTCCTGCCAGCGAAAAAATTATCCCTTCGATCGATCACGAAGGCGTTGCGGCCTCTACACGTCCCGTGGTCGCGGCTTGCGCCGCTCCTACCCTGGCGACGATCCGCGCCTGCGATCAATAACGAAGGCGTTGCGAACTCCGCGTGTCCCGCGGTCGCGACTCGCGTCGCTCCTGCAAACAGGCGAGCCGCCAATTGCGCGGCCGCCATGAGTCGCGCGGACGCGACGAAACGGGTCGTGGCCAGCGAGAGCCTCGCGCAGCCCTCACCCCTGATCGAACAAATGCTGCAGCACCGCCTCGCCATACCGGTCCAGCTTGCTGGCCCCGATGCCGGGGATCCGCGCCAGTTCGTCGAGGTCGTCCGGCGCGTGCTCGGCGATCGCGCGCAAGGTGCTGTCGTGGAAGATCACGTAAGCCGGGACGTTCTGTTCGCGGGCGGTGGTCGAGCGCCACTCGCGCAAGGCGTTGAAACGCACCAGCGATTCGGGATCGAGGTCGATCATCGGCGCCGCGCTCGCGCCGCCGCGCGACTTGCGCGCGCCGCCCGCGGCCTTCGGCGTTTCGGTGCGGAAGCGCAGACTGCGTTCGCCGCGCAGCACCGGGCCGCTGTCGGCGGTCAGGCGCAGAGCGCCGTGGCGCTCGATGTCGGCTTCGAGCAGGCCCGCGGCCACCAACTGGCGGAACACGCTGCTCCATTGCTTGGCGTCGAGGTCGCTGCCGATGCCGAAGGTGCTGAGTTGTTCGTGGTTGAAACGGGTGACCTTCTCGGTCTGCGCGCCGCGCAATACGTCGATGACGTGGCCGGCGCCGAAGCGCTGGCCGGTGCGGTAAACGCAGGATAGGGCCTTGCGCGCGGCTTCGGTGCCGTCCCAGCTTTGCGGCGGCTCCAGGCAATTGTCGCAGTTGCCGCAGCCGCCCGGGTGCGGTTCGCCGAACCACCCGAGCAGACTCTTGCGCCGGCACTCGGTGGACTCGCAGAACCCCAACAGGGAGTCCAATTTGCGCAGTTCCAAGCGCTTGCGCTCTTCGCCGGCCTCGCCCTGCTGGATCAGCTGGCGCAGGTTGACCACGTCGCCGAGGCCGTAGCACAGCCAGGCTTCGGCCGGCTCGCCGTCGCGACCGGCGCGGCCGGTTTCCTGGTAATAGCCCTCGATCGACTTGGGCAGGTCGATGTGGGCGACGAAGCGCACGTCGGGTTTGTCGATGCCCATACCGAAGGCGATGGTCGCGACCATGACCACGCCGTCTTCCTGCAGGAACCGGCGTTGATTGGCGGCGCGCAGCGAGGCCTCCATGCCGGCGTGATAGGGCAGGGCGCGGATGCCGGCGGCAACGAGCTGCTCGGCGACCGACTCGACCCGCTTGCGCGAAAAGGCATAGACGATGCCGCTGTCGCCGCGGTGGGCACTGAGGAAGTCGAGCAACTGGCGGGTGCCGTTGTCCTTGTGGACGACGCGATAGCGCAGGTTCGGCCGGTCGAAGGAACTGACGAAGCGGCGCGCGTCTTCCAGGTTCAGGCGCTCGGCGATCTCGCGCTGGGTCGGCGCGTCGGCGGTCGCGGTCAAGGCGATGCGCGGGATGTCCGGCCAGCGCTCGTGGAGGATGGTCAGTTCGCGGTATTCGGGGCGGAAGTCGTGGCCCCATTGCGAGACGCAGTGGGCCTCGTCGATCGCGAACAGCGAAATGCGCGCGCGGTCGATCAGCGACAGGCAGCGCGGGCTGAGCAGGCGCTCGGGAGCGACGTAGAGCAGATCGAGTTCGCCGTCGAGCAGTTGCCGCTCGACCGCGGCGGCTTCGGCGGCGTCGAGGGTCGAGTTGAGGTAGGCCGCGCGCACGCCTAGCTGGCGCATCGCCTCGACCTGATCCTGCATCAGCGCGATCAGCGGCGAAATCACCAGGCCGCAGCCTTCGCGCAGCAGCGACGGGATCTGGTAGCACAGCGACTTGCCGCCGCCGGTGGGCATCAGCACCAGGGCGTCGCCGCCGTCGATTACGTGTTGGACGATTTGGGCTTGTTCGCCGCGGAACGCGGTATGGCCGAAAACGCGGTGGAGGAGTTCGAGTGCGGGCTGCTGCATGCGCCTAGTCTAGCGGCGCGGCGTCGCAGGCGGTCGCGACCGCCCGCGAACGCTGCCGTCGCGACCACGCGCCGGCCCGCGGTTCAGCGCGAGCGCCGCTTGATGTGCCAGACGTTGCAGATCTTGTCGTCGCGGACCTGGTAGACCGTCAGCCCGTCGACGGTCTTGCCGTCGGCGGTGCCGGTGACGCGTTCGCGCGCCACCACCATGTCGTCCAGCGATTGCAAGCCGAGGATTTCGACCCGCGGATGCGGGCGCTTGGCGAAGGCGGCGCGGTAATAGCGCGAGCGTCCCTGCGGCGAGGCGTCGGCGATCAGGCGCTGGCCGGGCAGGGGTTCGTCATCGCCCCGGCGCCAGGCGCCGGCATCGGCGGTGGCCTGGGCCAGGAAGGCCTCGGCGTCGGCGTCGTTCCAAGCCTGGACGTAGCGGCGGACCACGACTTCCTGGGCGTTGTCGGCGGCGACGATGGCGGCGACGGCGGCGCCGGCCGAGAGCGCCGCCAGCGCCGCCAGCGCGATCCGCATCGGTCTCACGGCTGCGCCCCCGAGATCGCGACGACCGCCTCGTCGGCGGGACGGGCGAGCTTGTGCAGCGGCCACAGGTCGAGCACCCGGCCGTCGCGGACGCGCAGGATCGCCAGCATCTCGTATGCCTCGCCTGGGCCGGTCGCGGTGGCGCGGGTGCGGATGCGTTCGTGGGTCACGACCAGGTCGCCGACCGCGAAGGCATCGACCAGCTCGACCCGCACCGAGGGGCCGTCCGCATACAGCGCCCGGTAGGTCTTGGCCCGGCTGTCCTCGTCGACGACCGTGCGCGAGGGCAGGTCGGCGAGCTGGTGCGGGTCTTCGGCGCGGCGGAAGTGGCGGGCGTCGGCGGCGAACAGGGCCAGGAAGCCTTCGGCGTCGGCGCGGTTGTTGGCCTCGACCAGGGCCCGCGCGGTGGCGACCGCGCCGGCGGCCTGGGGCCGGTTGTCGGCGGTTTCCTTGCCGACGTGCCACAGGTCTTCGATCAGCCCGTCGCGGACCCGATAGACCACCAGCAGCACCTGCGGCTCGGCGCGCTTGGGGTCGGTGATATGGACCCGCGACACCACCAGTTCGCCGAGCGCGACGCTCCGGGTCTGCGCGATATGCGGGGTGTCCGGTTGCGCCATGGCCTTGGCGAAATGCGCGCGCAGGCGCTCGGCGCCGTACATCTGCTCCAGGCGCGGTCCGACCAGGCGGTGCGGGTCGGTCGGCAGGCCGAAGATCTGCGCCTGCGGTGCGTACAGCGCCATGAAGGCGTCCAGGTCGTTGCGGTTGAGCGCGTCGAAGTCCGCCGCGACGACCGCGGCCGGCTCGGCCGGCGGGATGGCGCCGGCGGTGAGCGGACCGAAACCGGACAGGGCCAGCGAAAGCAGGAACGGGAGGCGGCGCTTCATGAGGGGCTCCGGGGGATGGGGCGGATCGTTGCCCAAGCCGTGCTTTTGGCAAGATAGTCGGGCCGCGCGACTGCACCGGGGGCGCCGCCGCTGCCGTTGGGCATGGAAGGGACAGAGAGACGCGTCGGATTTCGCACTGGGCTTCGGACTAGGCAGGCCCTAGGCTAGGAGCCGGCGGTGCCCGCCGACAATGCGAAAATCGCCCCGGATACATAAGGTCAGATTATGGATATGCCGCCATTGCCGCCGCTCAGCGCGATCCGCGCCTTCGAGGCGGCCGCGCGCCTGCAGAGCTTCACCCGCGCCGCCGAGGAGCTGGACATGACCCAGGCCGCGGTCAGCTACCAGATCAAGCGGTTGGAGCAGCGGCTCGGCCTGGTGCTGTTCCAGCGCCTGCCGCGCAAGGTGGTGCTGACCCGGGCCGGCGAACGGCTGGCGCCGACGGTGCTCGACAGCTTTCAGGCGCTGCGCTCGGCCTTCGCCCAAAGTCAGGCACGGTCCGAGGCGGAACTGGCGATCACCTCGTTGCCGACCATCGGCGCCAACTGGCTGGTGCCACGCCTGGGCGGGTTCCAGCTCGCCCATCCGCAACTCGCGGTGCGCCTGGACACCGGCGTGCCCCTGGTCGACCTGGCCCAGGGCGAGTTCGACGTCGGCATTCGCAACGGCCGCGGCGAATGGCCGGGCCTGAGCGCGCATTTCCTGTTGCCCGGCCTGTATACGCCGCTGTGCAGCCCGGGCCTGATCGAAAGCGGCGCGCTGCGCGAGCCGGCGGATCTGTTGAAGTTGCCGCGGATCGGCCGCGAGCGCTGGTGGCGCAGTTGGCTGGAGGCGGCCGGCGTCGGCGATGCGGATCTGTCGGCGCGGCCCGGGGTCGAGCTGGGCATCGAGCAATACGAGGTGACCGCCGCGATCGCCGGGCACGGCGTGGCGATCACCTCGCCGCTGTTCTTCCGCGGCGAACTCGCCTCGGGGCGGCTGGTGCAGCCGTTCGAGCTGGTGCTGCGCGACGAGCGCGACTATTGGCTGGCCTATCCCGAGGTGCGCCGCGGCAGCGCCAAGATCCGCGCTTTCCGCGACTGGTTGCTGGCGCAGGCGCAGGCCGACGCGCAGGGCTGGGACGGCGGCCGGCCTTGAGCGCGGGCGCCGGCAATGAAAAACCCCTGTCCGGCAGGCGGAACAGGGGTCGGTGCGGCGCGGCGGGCCTGGGCGGAGGTTCCGCGCAGGCCGGCTTTCGAGCGTTTACTGCAGCAGCGAACGCAGCATCCACGCATACTTCTCGTGGGTCTGCAGGCGCTGGGTCAGCAGGTCTTCGGTCGGCGCGTCGTCGACGTCGTCGGCCTGGTCGAGTACCTTGCGCGCGGTGCGGCAGACGGCTTCGTTGCCGACCACGAGCTGGCGGACCATCTCGCGCCAGTCGGCGCTGTCGGTCAGGCCCGGCTCTTCGGTGATCGAGGACAGCCTGACGAACTCGGCGTAGGAACCCGGTGCGTTGAAGCCCAGGGCGCGGATGCGCTCGGCGATGTCGTCCAGCGCGGTCCACTGTTCGGTGTACTGGGTCTCGAACATCACGTGCAGGGCATTGAACATCGGGCCCGTCACGTTCCAATGGAAGTTGTGGGTCTTCAGGTACAGGGTGTAGCTGTCGGCCAGAAAGCGCGACAGACCTTCGGCGATCTTCTTGCGATCGCCCGACGAGATCCCGATATCGATCGAGGGGGCGCGGTCGGCGGCCGACGGCGACGCGGCCGGGACGAGCGAGCCCTTGTCCGATTTGGTCTTGTCCGTTTTGCTGGTCTTGGCGGGCTTGGTGGGCTTGGCCATGTGCGACTCCTTCTCCAATGCGGGCGATCGAGACGGCTCGATCGGGGGTTTTTCGATCAATGCGGCGACAATAGGCGCTGTCGGCCGCGAAGTGAAATGGTTTGTGCCTAGCGCTGCGATACGAACGATCTATCGATGAACAATAGCTATACCCATCAGTCTAGCCATGCGAATGCTAGTGCCGCGTTACGGCAGGCGCGGCACGCGATCGACGGCGCCTTGAGCCGCGACCGCGGCCGCCTGCACGGCCTGTGGTCGCGCTGGAGCGGCAAGCCCGGCGACGAGCGCGCGCGCGCTGCGTTCGAACAGGCGTTGGCGGCGTCGGCGGCGCAGCGCGAAGCGCGCGCGGCCTCGTTGCCGCGCGCGCCGGTCGACCCGGCTTTGCCGATCGCGGCCGAAGCCGAGCGCATCGTCGAGCTGATCCGCCGGCATCCGGTGGTGGTGATCGCCGGCGAGACCGGTTCGGGCAAGACCACCCAGTTGCCGAAGCTGTGCCTGGCCGCCGGGCGCGGCGGCGCCGGCATGATCGGCTGCACCCAGCCGCGCCGCATCGCCGCGCGCGCGGTCGCCCGCCGCGTCGCCGAGGAATTGCAGACCCCGCTCGGCGAGACCGTCGGCTACCAGGTGCGTTTCAACGACCACGTCGGCGAGCGCACCGCGATCAAGTTCATGACCGACGGCATCCTGCTGGCCGAGATCCAGTCGGACCGCTGGCTGTCGGCCTACGACACGATCCTGATCGACGAGGCCCACGAACGCAGCCTCAACATCGACTTCCTGCTGGGCTATCTGAAGCAGTTGCTGAAAAAGCGGCCCGACCTGAAGGTCATCGTGACCTCGGCGACGATCGACACCGAGCGCTTCGCCGCGCATTTCGACGGCGCGCCGGTGGTCAGCGTCGAGGGCCGCGGCTATCCGGTCACGGTGCGGTATCGGCCGTTGGACGATCCGGGGCTCGGGACTCGGGACTCGGGACTCGAAGAAGCGGACCGGCGCGGCTCTTCGAGCCCCGAGCGCGCCGCAAGAAGCGTCAACGACGGCATCGTCGCCGCCTGCGACGAAATCACCCGCGAGGACCCACGCGGCGACGTGCTGATCTTCCTGTCCGGCGAACGCGAAATCCGCGACGCCCACCAGGCGCTGGAGCGGCGCAAGTACCGCGAGACCGAAGTGCTGCCGCTGTACGCGCGGCTGTCGGTGCGCGACCAGGACCGGGTGTTCAACCCCGGGCCGAAGCGCCGCATCGTGCTGGCGACCAACGTCGCCGAGACCTCGCTGACGGTGCCGCGGATCCGCTACGTGGTCGACCCGGGCCTGGCGCGGGTCAAGCGCTACAGCCCGCGCGGCAAGCTCGACCGGCTGCACATCGAGCCGATCTCGCAGGCCAGCGCCGACCAGCGCAAGGGCCGCTGCGGCCGCATCAGCGAAGGCACCTGCTTCCGCCTCTACAGCGAGGCCGACTTCGAATCGCGGCCGCGCTATACCGATCCGGAAATCCGCCGCGCCGCGCTGGCCGGGGTGATCCTGCGCATGCTCTCGCTGGGCCTGGGGCATATCGAGGACTTCCCGTTCCTGGAGCCGCCGGACGGTCGCGCCATCGCCGACGGCTGGCAGCAACTCACCGAGCTCGGCGCGGTCGGCGAGGACCGCAAGCTTACCGCCATCGGCCGGACCATGGCCCGGCTGCCGGTCGACGTGAAGCTCGCGCGCATGCTGGTCGCGGCCCACGCCCACGGCTGCCAGCGCGAGATGATCGCGATCGCCGCTTTCCTCGGCATCCAGGACCCGCGCGAGCGCCCCGCCGACCAGCGCGCCGCGGCCGACAACGCGCATGCCGAGTTCGCCGACCCGCGTTCGGAATTCGTCGGCATCCTCAAGCTGTGGGACGCCTACCAGAACGCGCACGAGGAACTGACCCAGTCCAAGCTGCGCAGCTGGTGCGAGAAGCATTTCCTCGGCTTCCTGCGCATGCGCGAGTGGCGCGAGCTGCACCGGCAGCTCAAGCTCGTGTGCCAGGAGACGGGACTGGGGACCGGGGACTCGGGAGAGGTTTCGAGTCCCGAGCCCCGAAACCCGAGTCCCGAAAAATACGCCAGCCTGCACCGCGCCCTGATCGCCGGCCTGCCGACTCAGATCGGGTTCCGCGCCGACCGCGGTTTCTACGACGGCCCGCGCGGGCGCAAGTTCCAGCTGTTTCCCGGCTCGCCGCTGGCCAAGAAGCCGCCGCCGTGGGTGTTGTCGGCGACCCTGCTCGATACCGAGCGGGTGTGGTCGATGACCAACGCGACCATCGAGCCCGACTGGGCGATCCAGGAACTGCCGCACCTGCTCGCGCGCCGCCACCACGACCCGCGCTGGGCGCGCTCGCAGGGGCGGGTGGTCGGCAGCGAGCAGATCAGCCTGTTCGGCCTGGTGCTCGCGCCGAAGCGTCCGATCCACTACGGCGCGCTGTACCCGGAGGAAAGCCGCGCGATCTTCGCCCGCGACGCTCTGGTGACCGGCGAGATCAACACCCGCTCGGCGTTCCTGGCGCGCAACCTCGCCACCCTGGGCAAGGCCCGCGACGAAGAGGCCAAGCAACGCCGTGCCGGCCTCGTGGTCGACGAGGAATGGATGGCGCAGTGGTACCTCGACCGCCTGCCGCCGCAGGTCCACAACGTGCAGGCGCTGGACGCCTGGTACGCCAAGTTGCCGGCCCAGGAAAAGGCCAGGCTGGAGTGGTCGAACGCCGACCTGATGGTCGGCGGCGAAAGCGAGGCCGCGCGGTTCCCTGCGTATCTGCAGCTCGGCAACGCGCGGCTGGCGGTGAGCTACCGCTTCGAGCCGGGCGCGCCCGACGACGGCATGACCCTGGCGGTGCCGCTGCACCTGCTCAACGCGCTCGACCCGGCCCAGCTGTCGTGGCTGGCGCCGGGCTTCGTCGCCGACAAGGCGGCGGCGCTGATCAAGAGCCTGCCGAAGATCCTGCGCCGCAACTTCGTGCCGGCGCCGGATTTCGCCAAGGCCTTCCATGAGGCGCACGCCAAGCCCGAGGCCGACGACTTGGTCGGCACGCTCGCGCGTTTCCTGCGCAAGCTGACCGGGGTCGAAGTGGCGACGACGGATTTCGACCCGGCCTCGATCGAACCGCATCTGCGCATGAACCTGCGCCTGCTCGAGGTTCCCGACCCGCGCGCCGGCAAGGAGACGGGCAAAGGCGGCAGGGCCGCGGTGGTGCTGGCCGAATCGCGCGACCTCGACGAGCTGCGCGCGCGCTTCGGCGAACGCGCCGCGCGGGCGTTCGCCGCGCGCGCCGCCGACGGCCTCGGCCAGCGCGGGCTGACCGCATTCCCCGAACAGCCGATCCCGATGTCGGTGCCGGGCGCGGCCGGGGTGCCGGCATTCCCGGCCTTGCACGACGACGGCGACACCGTCTCCTTGCGTGTGCATGCCGAGCGCGAGGCGGCGCTGCGCGCGCATCCGGGCGGGGTACGGCGTCTGCTGGCCTTGGCTATGGCCGACAAGCTCAAGCAAGCGCGCAAACAATTGCCGGTGCAGGCCAAGACCGGTCTGTTGTATGCGGCGATCGAATCGGCCGCGCCGCGCCAGAACGGCCTGCGCGACAGCGACCGGTTGCGCGAGGACTTGGTCGACGGCGCTCTGCAATCCCTGCTCGGCGCCGACGCCGAGCTGATCGCGGTACGCGATGCGGGGGCCTTCGAGGCCCGCCGCGACGCGGTCGCGCGCAGGCTGTTTCCGGAGGCGACCGAACGCCTGGCCCAGGCCGAGGCGATTCTCGGCGCGGTCGCCGATGTGCGCTCGCGCCTGGAGTCGTCGCTGATGGGCTGGGCCAGCGGCAACCTCGACGACATGCGCGCGCAGCTCGCGCGGCTGACCCCGCCGGGCTTCCTGCGCAACGTCGCCACCTCGGCGTTGGCGGAGTACCCGCGTTATCTGAAGGCGCTGGCGGTGCGCAGCGAGCGCGCCTTGCGCGACCCGGTGCGCGACCAGGCGCGGATGCTCGAACTCAAGCCCTTCGTCGAAGCCTTCGACGCCGCCAACGCGGCCGGCCTGGCCGACGCTGCCGGCTGGCAGGCGCTGCGCTGGGAGATCGAGGAACTGCGGGTGTCGCTGTTCGCCCAGGAGCTGGGGGTGCGCGGCGGGGTCTCGCCGAAGAAGCTCGCGCAACGACTGGCGTCGTTGCGCGGTTGAAGCGCTGAGCGCTTGAGCCCCGAGCGGTCGCAGCCTTGAGCGGTTGAAGCTCTGAGCCGGCCCACGCCTGCGGGCGCGCCGACTCAGTCGAGGCGGCGGACCTTGGCCTTCGGGATCTGGCCTTCGGCTTCGAGGAACCAGCCGCCCATCAGCCCGGGCTTGATGGTGACCTTCGGCGGCGCCACCGGCTTGCCGATGAACAGCGAGCCTTCGGTCACCTGCCAGCGCTGGCCGTTTTCGAGCTCGAACACGGTGCCGCTGGACCAGCCGCGGAACTCGCCCTTGAGCGCGCTGTGCACCGGTTCGACGTCGCCGCGGTCGAGCAGGCCCTTGCGTTGCGAACGCACCGCCTTGGTGGCCTCGGCGACGGCCGCGGTCTGGTCCTGCGACAGCAATTCGTTGAGCAGGGCCAGTTGCTGAGGCGACAGGGTGTCGAGCCCGGTGGCCTTCATCTGTTCGGCATTGAAGCGTTGTTCGACCGCGACATAGGGCCGCTCGGCGGCGAACGCGGCGGGCGCGAACGCGAGCAGGACGGCAACGGTCAACGAGGACAGCACACGCATGTCGGACTCCGGACGGGACAGCGGCGAAACGGCGAAGGAGAACGCCGCTGCGCCGACGCCGCAGGGCGTCCGCGCAGCGGCGGCATGGATTACTTGACGCGGGTGACCTTGGCGCGGGTGTTGTAGCCGTCGACCGCGAGGAACCAGGCGCCGCCGATCACGCTGGGGCTGATCCGCACCTGCGGCGAATCCAGGTGTACGCCGGGCAGGTCGACGCCGTCGACCTGGCGCCATTCCTGGCCGTTGTCGAGCACGTAGACCCGGCCCTGGCCGTAGCCGTCGAACTTGCCGTTGAGGCGGGCGACCACCGCTTCGCGCGAGCCCGAGCCGAGGAAACCGCGGTTCTCGTGCTTGACCAATTCGCGGGTTTCTTCCTTGGCCTTGACCACGGCCTTGCTGGTCTCGGCGTCGAGGGTGCGGTTGAGCCAGGCGTTCAGATTGGCGAGTTGCTCCGGGCTGAGCTGGTCGAGGCCGGCGGCCTTGAACTGCTCGGCGCTCATCTGTTGCTCGATCCTGGACTGGGCGAGGGCGGCCGGCGCGCTCAGCGCCAGGGCGATCGCGACACCAGCGGCGATCAGCAAGGGACGCAGTGCGGAAGGGTGAATCGCGGACATCGTGCTGTTCCTCGGGGCGGTTGCTCGCTAGTGTAGTCGCTCGTCCCCTGCGCTTCGAACCTCTTCTCCCCCGTTGTGAACGCGTCTCCCGCCGAGTCCCGCCATTCCCCCGCCGACGTGCTGGCCTCGCCCGCGGCGGCGATCATCGCCGGGCCCCTGCGCAAGGCGCTGGAGGCGGCCGCGCAGCAGCCGCAGGCCGGCGAGGGCGCGCTCGATTCGCCCGCCGTCATCGCCGCCACTCTGGACGCGCTGGCCCTGCTCGACGCCGACAGCGACACGGTCGCGGCGGCGATCCTGCATGCCTACCCGGGTTGGGCGAAAGCCTTGGGGCCGGGCTTCGAACGCGAACACCCGCTGTTGGCGGCCCTGCTCGACGGCCAGCGCGCCGCCGGACAGGTCTGGGCGCTGCATGCCGAACAAGGCCGGCGCTCGGGCACCGAGGGCCTGCGCCGGCTGTTGCTGGCGATCGTGCGCGACCTGCGGGTGGTGCCGATCCTGCTGGCGCGGCAACTGGCGCGCATGCGCCATGCCGAACGCCTGCCGCCGGACACCCGCCGCGAACTGGCCGCGCTGACCCGCGATATTCATGCGCCGCTGGCCAACCGGCTCGGCATCTGGCAGCTCAAGTGGGAGCTGGAAGACCTGGCCTTCCGTTACCTGGAGCCGCAGACCTACCAGAAGATCGCGCGCCTGCTCGACGAGAAGCGCGGCGATCGCGAGCGCTACATCGAACAGGTCAAGCGCACCCTGCGCGAGGCGATGGCGGCACAGGGGCTCAAGGCCGAGGTCGCCGGCCGGCCCAAGCACATCTACAGCATCTGGAAGAAGATGCAGCGCAAGGACGTGCCGATCGGCGAGCTCTACGACCTGCGCGCGGTGCGGGTGATGGTCGAGGACCTGGCCTCGTGCTACGCCGCGCTCGGCGTGGTGCACGCGCAGTGGACGCCGATCCCGAGCGAGTTCGACGACTACATCGCCCGGCCCAAGCGCAACGACTACCGTTCGCTGCATACCGCCGTGGTCGGGCCCGAGGGCAAGACCCTGGAAGTGCAGATCCGCACCGAGGAAATGCACCGTCAGGCCGAACTCGGCGTGGCCGCGCACTGGAAATACAAGGAAGTCGGCAGCCACAGCGCCGACGCCGCGTTCGACCGCAAGATCGCCTGGATGCGGCGCCTGCTCGACAGCAAGAGCGAAGGCGGCAGCGACGGCGCCGATGCGGCGCTGGCGAGCGAGCTGGACACCGAACTGGTCGAGGACCGGGTGTACGTGCTGACCCCCAAGGGCGAGGTGATCGACCTGCCGACCGGTGCCACCCCGCTGGATTTCGCCTACCACGTGCACACCGAGGTCGGGCACCGCTGCCGCGGCGCCAAGGTCGACGGCCGCATCGTCCCGCTCGACCACAAGCTGCGCAGCGGCGACCGGGTCGAGATCCTCACCGCCAAGACCGGCGAGCCGCGCCGCGATTGGCTGGTGGCGGCCAACGGCTTCCTGGCCAGCAACCGTTCGCGGGAAAAGGTCCGCAACTGGTTCCACAAGCTCGACCGTTCGCGCAACGAACAGGCCGGGCGCGAACTGCTCGACAAGGAACTGCGCCGGCTCGGCGTGCTCGGCGCCGACCTGGCGCCGGCGCGGGCGCGCTTCAACCTGGCCAACGACGAGGACCTGTACGTGCAGGTCGCGCTGGGCGACATCGGCCCGCACCAGATCGGCCGCGTCCTGCTCGAGCACGAGCGCGCGTTGGCGGCGCCGCCGTCGACCGCGCCGACCTCGACCACCACCATCCCGCCGGCGCCGCGCAAGACCCCGGGCAAGTCCACCGACTTCACCGTCGAGGGCGTCGGCAACCTGCTGGTGCAGATCTCGCGCTGCTGCCAGCCGCTGCCGGGCGAGCCGATCGCCGGCTACCTGACCCGCGGCCGCGGCGTCAGCGTGCACCGCCCGGACTGCAGCGCCTTCGTCCGGCTCGCCGCGGCCCAGCCGCAGCGCGTGCTGCCGGTCGAATGGGGGCGCAAGGGCAGCGGTTACGAGGTCGACATCGAGGTGCTGGCGCTCGACCGCAAATGGCTGCTCAAGGAAGTCACCAACGTCATCGCCCAGGCCAACGCCCACGTGATCAGCATCCGCAGCGACGTCGAGCGCAGCAGCGCGCAGGTGCGTTTGCGCCTGCGCCTGCGGGTCGCCGACTACGGCCAACTCTCGACCCTGCTCGGCAAGCTGTCCTCGCTGCCGGGCGTGGAGTATGCGCAGCGGCATTGAGTCGTTCCAGCGGTAAGCCTCCGCCTCGGGTAGGAGCGGCGCAAGCCGCGACCGCGAATCGGCGGGCCATCGTGAACCGATCCCGCGCGCGAAACCCGCCGAACATCCTAGGGATCCGCACACCCCGAGGATAGCGTCGTAGCTCTCTGCCGCGGTCGCGGCTTGCGCCGCTCCTATCCCGAAGGCAGGTGCGATCCCGGAGGCCACTGGCACACACGAAGAAGACGCGGCAGTCATGCAGCGGCGCTATCCTGACGCGGTGAAGCACGACCCGCCGTCTCCGTCCGACACCACCGCCCTGCGCATCGAACCGGTGGCGGGGGACTACAGCGCCTTGCGCTTCGATCGGGCGCCGCCGCGCGATCGCGACCACGCGCTGCGCGCACGGCGCTGGGGGCTGCGCGCCGCGATCCTGATCGGCGCGGCTTTGCTGCTGACGTTGATCCTGAGCCGGCAGGCCTTGTCGGACTGGTTGTGGCCGGACACCCGCGCGCAAAGTCTGCGCGAAGAAGCGAACCGGGCCCTGGCCGAAGGCCGACTGAGTTCGGCCGACGGCCACGGCGCGCGCGAGTTGTTCGAGGCCGCGCTGGCGCTCGACCCCGACCGCAGCGACACCCGCGAAGGCCTGGTCAAGGTCGGCCGGGTCGCGCTCGATCAGGCCCGCCAGGCGATCGACGGCGGGCATTTCGATTTCGCCCGGCAACGGCTCGATCTGGCGCGCCAACTGGCGACGCCGCGCGACCAGGTCGAGGCCATGGCGCGCCGGCTGCGCGAACGCGAGGCCGCCCACGCCGGGCTCGACCGGCTGGTCGCCGAAGCCGCCGCCGCACGCGCGCAGGGCCGGCTCGACGGCGCGCCCGACGCGGCCCTGCCGCTGTATCTGCGGGTGCTCGCGCTGCAACCGCAACGCAACGACGCGCTCGAAGGCCGCGACGACACCCTCGCCGATCTGCTGCAGGCGGCGCGCCAGGCCTTGGCCGACGGCGACCTCGCGCGCGGCGCGCGCGGCATCCAGCGGGTGCAGGCCGCCGACCCCGGCCACGCCGATCTGCCGGATGCGTTGACCTTGCTGGAACGCCATGTCGAACGGCGCCGCCGCGACAGCGACCTGGCCCTGCGCCGGCAGCGTTTCGACGAGGCCCTGGCCGGGTACGGCGACCTGCTCGCGGTGCATGCCGACGACGATGCGGCGCGGCGCGGGCTGGCCGCGGTCGCCAATGCGTATGCCGCGCGCAGCGAGCGCCTCGCCGCGGATTTTCACGTGACCGAGGCCGAGACCGTGCTGGCGCGCGCGCGGGGCATCGCCGAGAGCGCGGCGATCGAGGTGCCGGCGATCGCGCTGGCCCAGCAGCATCTCGACCGCGCCCGCGAATCGCGCAAGCGTTTCGATCAGCAGGCGCCGGCGGCGCAGCGCCAGTCGCTGCGCCGCCTGTTGAGCGAAGCCGCCGCGGCCGAACAGCGCGGCGACCTGCTGACCCCGCCGGGCGACAGCGCCTACGACAAGTTGCGCGCGGCCCAGGCGATC
>NZ_JBPKJP010000085.1:0-17892 GCF_051217035.1 Lysobacter sp. 1R34A | reverse complement strand
GGCGTGCAGCGGCGCCCAGGCGCTCAGCAGCACGGCCGCGGCCAGCAGCGCGGCGCGGGCGCCCCGACCGATGGCCCATTGAACGCGGCCCGGCGATGCCGCATATCGTTGTTTCCGGGCCGCGAGGTCGCCGGCAGGGGCGCGGCTGAGGCCCAAGCCGGCGCTGGCGGCGCTCGCGTCGTCGCGGTGCCCGAACTCGAGGCGATCGCGGTTGCAGTTCTTAAAACTCATTTAATAACGTCTCCCGAAGATACGGCGAGGCAAACAGATAGGACGATCATGGCAGCTTCCAACCTGGCCGATTCGATCACGGCCGATTCCATCGTGAAGGGCCGCGACGAGACCCACGCTGAAGCGGTGGCGCGCGCGCCGGCCCAGGCGCCGACGCTCGAGGTCGTCGGGCTCGGCAAGCGGGTGGCTTTGCCGTCGGGCGAACTCACCATCCTCGATGGGGTCGGATTTTCGATCGCCAAGGGCGACACGGTCGCGATCGTCGGCGCCTCCGGCTCGGGCAAGAGCACCTTGCTGTCGTTGATGGCGGGCTTGGATTCGCCGAGCAGCGGCACGGTCGCCCTCGACGGCGAGCCGATGTCCTCGCTCGACGAGGACGGCCGCGCGCGCGTGCGCAGCGAGAAGGTCGGCTTCGTGTTCCAGAGCTTCCAACTGCTGCCCTCGCTGACCGCATTGGAAAACGTGATGCTGCCGCTGGAACTGCGCGGCGACCGCGATGCGTTCGCGCCGGCGCAGGCGATCCTGGCCAAGGTCGGCCTGGGCCAGCGCCTGGACCACTACCCGCGCCAGCTGTCCGGCGGCGAGCAGCAGCGCGTCGCGCTCGCGCGCGCCTTCGTGACCCGGCCTGCGTTGCTGTTCGCCGACGAGCCCACCGGCAATCTCGACACCCATACCGGCCAGGCGATCATCGAGCTGCTGTTCGAACTCAACGCCGATGCCGGCACCACCCTGGTGCTGGTGACCCACGACGAACACCTGGCCGAACGTTGCCGCCGTCGCATCCGCCTCGACAGCGGTCGCCTGGTGCAGGGGTGAGCGGCATGCCACGCACCGTGTCGCTGGCATGGCGACAACTGCGCCGCGACCTCAAGGCCGGCGACGTGCGCATCCTGCTCGCGGCGCTGGTGTTGGCCGTGCTGGCGGTGACCGCGGTCGGCTTCGTCACCGATCGCGCCGAACGCGCGCTGGCCATCGAGGCCAACCGGCTGCTCGGCGGCGACGCGGTGATCCGCTCCGATCACCCGATCGGCGGCGCGCTGCGCCGTGCCGCGTCGGTGCCGGCGCTGCGCCGCGCCGAGGCCACCGAACTGCAGACCATGATCCGGGTCGGCGAGCGCCTGCAACTCGGCGATCTGCGCGCGCTCGGCGAGGGCTTTCCGCTGCGCGGCAGTTTCCGCATCGTCGACCGCGCCGGCGGCGCCGAGCGCGACGCGCAGGGGGTGCCCGCGCCCGGCACGGTGTGGATGAGCCGCGCCGGCGCCGACACCCTCGGCGCGCAGGTCGGCCAGAGCATCGCGCTCGGCGATTCCAGCCTGCGCCTGGCCGCCTTGGTGGTGCAGGAGCCGGACGCTTCGCTGGATTACTTCAACATCGCGCCGAAGGTGTTCCTCAACGCCGGCGATCTGCCTGCGACCGGGCTGGTCCAGCCCGGCAGCCGCATTCGTTATCGCCTGGTCGTCGCCGGCGCGCCCGGCGCGGTCGAGGGTTTCGTCGCCGCGGCCAAGCCCGCGCTGCAACGCGGCCAACGCGTGGAAACCATCGCCGATGCGCGCCCGGAAGTGCGTTCGGCGCTCGACCGCGCCGGGCGTTTCCTCGGCCTGGCCGCGCTGGTCTCGGTGGTGCTGGCCGCGGTCGCGGTGGCGATGGCCGCGCGCCGCCACAGCGAGCGGCACCTGTCCGGCACCGCGGTGATGCGTTGCCTCGGCGCCAGCCAGCGCACCCTGGTCGGCATCCACGTCGGCGAGATGGTGCTGCTCGGCCTGATCGCCAGCGCGATCGGCGTCGCGCTCGCCTTCGGCCTGCAATGGCTGATCGGCGGATGGCTGGAACAGGCCTTGAAGATGTCGATCCCCGGTGCGGGCTGGTTGCCGGCGGTGCAGGGCTTCGGGGTCGGCATGGTGGTGCTGCTCGCCTTCGGCGCGCCCCCGGTGCTCGCGCTGCGGCGCGTGCCGGCACTGCGCGTGCTGCGCCGCGACCTCGACCCTACCGAGCCCAGCGCCTGGGTGGTCGCGATCGTCGGCCTGCTCGGGCTCGGTGCGCTGCTGTGGTGGAAGGCCGGTTCGGTCGCGCTCGGCGCGGCCATGCTCGGCGGCATCGCCGCGACCCTGGCGGTGCTCGCGCTGCTGGCCTGGGGCCTGATCCTGGCGGTGCGGCGCCTGCGTTCGCGCTTGCGCGGCAGCCTGCGCTACGGCCTGGCCAACGTCAGCCGCCGCGCCGGCACCAGCATCGCCCAGATCTCGGCGCTCGGCCTGGGCCTGATGGCCTTGCTGCTGTTGACCTTCGTGCGCACCGACCTGCTCGATCGCTGGCAGATGTCGCTGTCGGCCGATGCGCCGAACCGTTTCATCATCAACGTGCAGCAGGACCAGGTCGCCGACGTGCGCCGTTTCATCGGCGAGCAAGGCCTGCCGGCGCCGACCCTGTTCCCGATGATCCGCGGCCGCCTGGTCGCGCACAACGGCAAGGCCGTCACCGCCGCCGACTATGCCGAGCGCGGCGAACGCGCCAAGCAGTTGGCCGAACGCGAGTTCAATCTGTCGGTCGCCGACAGCCTGCGTTCGGACAACAAGATCGTCGACGGCAAGTTCTGGGCCGCACGCAAGCTGGCCCGGCCCGAAGTCTCGGTCGAGGAAGGGTTCGCCGAGGAACTCGGCTGGAAGCTCGGAGACCGGGTCGGGTTCGACATCGCCGGACAGAACTTCCAGGCCACCGTCACCAGCCTGCGCAAGGTCGATTGGGAAAGCTTCCGTCCCAACTTCTTCGTGATCGCTTCGCCCGGTTCGCTCGACGGCTACGCCGCGAGCTACATCACCGCGATGAACGTGCCGGCCGAACGCACCCGTTTCACCTCGCAATTGGTCGAGCGCTTCCCGAACCTGTCGGTGATCGACATCGATCAGGTGCTCAAGCAGGTGCGCAGCACCGCCGACCAAGTCTCGACCGTGGTCGAGGTGGTGTTCTATTTCTCCCTGGTCGCCGGCGTGCTGGTGTTGATGGCCGCGGTCAGCGCGAGCCAGGACGAACGCCTGCTCGAAGGCGGGGTGATGCGCGTGCTCGGCGGAAGCCGGCGCCAGTTGCGCCTGGCCCAGGCTTCGGAATTCGCCGCGATCGGCCTGCTCTCGGGCCTGACCGCGGCGATCGCCGCCTCGGTGCTGGCCGGCGTGGTCGCGGTGCAGGTGTTCGACCTGCCCTGGGAGTTCGATGCGCGCATGGCCGCGTTCGGCGCCGCCGCCGGCGTGCTGGCGGCGCTCGCCGCGGGCATGTTCGCCACCCGCCGGGTGCTGGACGCGCCGCCGTCGGTGACCTTGCGCGAATTGCAGGGCTGAGCGCGGATCGCCTCTGCAGCGAGCCCTCTCCCGCTTGCGGGAGAGAGGCTGGGTAGCGCCGCGCAGCTCGGCAATCGCTGCGGCTCGCTCGCCGGCAGCTCATCGGCCGGCCGGTACTCGTCGAGGTTTCGCTCGCCAGCGGCTCACTCGCTGATTTGCGGCTCCGCCTGAAAGCGCCGCGCATAGCCGCGTTCCTCGGCGACCCGCTCGACCTCGCCGTCGGCGAGGTCCGGTGCCGCGTACACCGCATAGACCGGGTCGTTCTCGCGCAGACCGACGTGGTGCAGGCGGTAACGCGCCTGGCCGCTGCCGGTATTGGGCGGGTAATGGCGCGGCGGCTGGCCTTCGTCGAGATCGAGTTCGCTGTTGTCGACGGTGCCGCCGATGAAAAGGGCTCGCATCGTGGGTCGCTCCTGTGGGCTGGACGATGGTCCATCCTCGCGGCCGCGGCGTTGCGTGGCGATGAAGCCGCTGTTGCGGAGTCGCAATGCGCGGTGCGCGGGCCGAAGATCATTCGCCCGGCGAAAGATGCCCGGAAAACACCCGATGGCGCGGATGCAGGCGCAGCCACAAGGTTTGCGCCAGCAACAGTGCGGCGATCGCGAGCGCGCCCCAGGCGGCGATCTGCGCGCCGTGCAAGGCCGACTCGGACTGCTTCACGTAGACCCCCGCCAGGCCCCACAGCACGGCGATCGTGTAGCCGGCGTTGCCGCGCATGCGCGCATTCAACAGCAACAGCAGCGCGGCCGCGGCGGTCAGCAGCGCCAGGCTCCAGGCCAGCATGTCGTCGGTCGGCAGCAGCCGATAGGCGACGATCACCTGGGCGGTGTTCAGGAACGCGGCCAGACTCAACCAGCCGGCATGCAGCGAGATCGGGAACCTGGCCCAGGCGGCCTGCCCGGGCAAGGGGTGGCTATCGCGCGACAGCAACACCGCGCAGCCGGCCAGGCAGGCCAGGGCCAGCCAGATCACCGCCAGGGCCAGCCAGAACCACTGCTGGGAGAAGATCGGCATCCACAGCGCGGTCAGGGTGAAGCCGGCCGCCGCGGCCGGGCGCAGCCGGCGCAGGCCGTCGGCGTCGCGATAGCGCCCACGCAGCTGCCAGAAGGCGAACACCAGATCGCCGAGGAAGATCGGCCCCCAGATCGCGAAGGCATAGCCGGCCGCGACCAGCAGGGTGGGGTAGCGGTCGGAGATCGTGCCGTTGTCGGGGCCGAACACGCCCTGTTGGGAAAACCAGGCCACCGCGGGCATCAACAAGGCGGCAATCAGGACGGGCAGGCGCATGAGGCGTGCATTCGGTTGGACGCGATGCCGACACCCTAGCGCGGTCGCGCGTAAAATCCGTGCGATGACCGCCATTCAGAAATTCCCGCATGCGCGTTGACCGCTCCGACGACGCGCTCGACACCCTCTTCCAGCCGCTCGCCGACGGCCTGCTGCGCTGGCCCGAACACGGCGGCGCGCTGTTCCTGCACGCGCGCGACGGCATCGGCCTGCGCCAGCCGCCGCGCCCGGGCCTGGTCTGCGAACAGGGCTTCAAGCCCGAAGTCGACGCCTTGCACCGCGCCGGCCTGGACACGGTCGACCTGGACACGCTCGATCCGGCCCGGCGGTTCCCGCTGGTGCTGGTGCTGCCGCCGCGCCAGCGCGACGAGGCGCGCGCGCTGTTCGCCCAGGCGATCGCGCGCACCGCGCCCGGCGGCCGCGTGCTCGCCTGCATGCGCAATGACGAAGGTGCGCGGTCCGGCGAGACCGACCTGGGGCGCATCGCCGGCCCGGTCGGCAGCCTGTCCAAGCGCAAATGCCGCGCGTTCTGGACCGCGCCGCTCGACGGCCCGGCCGACCCGGCCCAGGCCGCGGCCTGGGCCGCCTTCGACCAACCGCGCGAGATCCTCGGCGGCCGTTTCGTCAGCCGCCCCGGCGTGTTCGCCTGGGACCGCATCGACGCCGCGTCGGCCCTGCTCGCGGCGCATCTGCCGAGCGACCTGCGCGGCCGCGCGGCCGATCTCGGCGCCGGCTACGGCTATCTCTCGGCCGAACTGCTGGCGCGGTGCCCGGGCATCGTCGCGGTCGACCTGTACGAGGCGCAGGCGCGCGCGCTGGAATTGGCGCGGACCAACCTGGCGCGGGTGGCGACGAGCGCCGAGCTCGAATTCCACTGGCACGACGTCACCGCCGGCCTGGACCGCGGCTATGACGTGATCGTCAGCAACCCGCCGTTCCACGGCCAGAGCCGCGACGAGCGTCCCGACCTCGGCCGTCGCTTCATCGCGGTCGCCGCCGAAGCGCTGAACCCCGGCGGCCGGCTGTGGCTGGTCGCGAACCGCCATCTGCCCTACGAATCGGTGCTCGACGAGCGCTTCGGCCAGGTCCGCATCGTCGCCCAGCGCGCCGGTTTCAAGGTCGTCGAAGCGATCAAGCACACCAAGGCCTCGGCCAAGGCGCGCGCATGAAACTGGTCAAGCTGATCGCCAACCTGGGCTATGGCAGCCGCAAGGAGGTCACCGCGATGTTCCGATCCGGCCGCATCACCGATGCGCAGGGCGAGGTGTTGTACGCCGACGACAAGGTCGCGCACGAAGCGATCCGCCTCGACGGCGAGCCGCTCGATCCGCCGGCGGGGCTGACTTTGTTGCTGCACAAGCCGGTCGGCTACACCTGCTCGACCAAGGACCCCGGGCGCATCGTCTACGACTTGCTGCCGCCGCGGTTTCGCGCGCGTTCGCCGTTGCTGTCCTCGGTCGGGCGGCTCGACCGCGAGACAAGCGGCCTGCTGTTGTTCACCGACGACGGCGGCCTGCTGCACCGGATCGTGTCGCCGAAGGCGCAACTGGCCAAGGTCTACGAGGCCAGCCTGGCCGCGGATCTGCGCGGCGACGAGGCCGCGATCTTCGCCAGCGGCGAGCTGATGCTGGAGTCGGAGCAGACGCCGCTGGCGCCGGCCGCGCTCGAAGTCCTCGCCCCGCGCCGGGCCCGCCTGACTCTGACCGAAGGCCGGTATCACCAGGTACGGCGCATGTTCGCCGCGGTCGGCAACCATGTCGAAGCGCTGCACCGCAGCCGCATCGGCGGCCTGTCCCTGGGCGATCTGCCGAGCGGGCAATGGCGCACGCTCGACGCTTCCGATCTCGAGACCTTGTTCCGTGGCTGAGCCCGACCTGCCCGCGATCGATTTCGTCCCCGACGCGGTGTTGTTCGACATGGACGGCCTGATGCTCGACAGCGAGCGCGCGATGCTGGAAACCTGGCGCGCGGCCGCGCTGGAGCAATCGGTCGAGGCCGACGACGCGCTGTGGCTGAGCATGGTCGGCATGCACGACCGCGCCAGCTACGCGATGCTCGCCGAGCGTCTCGGCGACGAGGCCGCCTTGCGCCTGCGCAACGCCGGCGACCGCCTGTACGATGCGCGCGTCGCCGCCGGCCTGCCGCTCAAGCGCGGTCTGCTCGAACTGCTGGACCTGCTCGACGCGCACCGCATTCCGAAGGCGATCGCGACCTCGACCCGGCGCGAGCGCGCGCTGGCGAAGCTGACCTCGAGCGGCCTGATCGAGCGCTTCGGCGTGATCGTCACCGGCAGCGACGTCGAGCATCCCAAGCCGGCGCCGGACATCTATCTGCTGGCCGCCTCGCGGCTCGGCGTCGACCCGCGCCGTTGCCTGGTGCTCGAGGATTCCGAACCCGGCGTGCGCGCCGCGCTCGCCGCCGGCGCGACCCCGATCCAGGTCCCCGACCTGGTCCCGCCGCACGCCGAATTGCGCGGCCTGGGCCACCGCATCGCCGATTCGCTGTTGCAGGCGCGCGCCTTGCTGGACACCGCTTTGGGTCGGCGGGCTTCGGCGAGCTGATCCGGGTTCGCGAGGGCTGGGGCCGCAGAAGTAAAGCAGAGCAAAGGCAATCCCCTGGCCCTTTTCCAAAGGGAAGCGCTTCGGGGGCTACGTCATCGCGTCTGGCCGCGGCCCGCGAACGCCTTGGCAGTCGCGAACCGTCGACCTTCTGGCGAACAACACCGAGCCGGCAGGGCGGTTCCCCGGCGAAGGAGGGGCAGCGGGATTTGCTTCACCGCCCGCCGCCGTCACATCCGCCAAAGCGAGCGGCGAATCAACCCGCCATCAGCTTGCGCCAGCCTTCCAGGCCGAGCTTTTCCAGGGTCGCCAGATTGCGTTCGACGATCACGTCCGGATCGGGAAAGGCCGCGACCGCGCGCTCGACGCTGGCTTCGCGCAGCAGATGCAGGGTCGGGTAGGGCGAGCGGTTGGTGCAGTTGCCGACCTCGTCGTAGGCGGTGTCGGCGAACTGGTAGTCCGGATGGAAGCTCGCGATCTGGATCTCGCCTTCCAGGTCCAGGGCCGCGACGACCCCATCGGCCAGTTCCAGGAAATCGTTGAAGTCGAGGAACTCGTTCAACACCCGCGGATGGATCAGCACCGTGGTGTCGATCTGTTCCGGGTCGCTCTGCTCCAGCAGCACCAGCTCCGAGGCGAGCTCCTCGAGCAAGGCCTCGGGGGTCGCCGCTTCGCTGAGGACGAAACGTACTTGGCCTTTCGCCAGCACCGCCTTGGCGAAGGGGCACAGGTTCAGGCCGATCACCGCGCGCTCCAGCCAGCGCCGGGTCGCCGCGATCGGGTCCTCGCCGGGGACGGCGGCCGCGCTCATCTCAGTCGCGGAAGTTGTCGAACTGCAGCGGACGCTCGAAGTCGCCGCCCTTGAGCAAGGCCATCACCGCCTGCAGGTCGTCGCGCTTCTTGCCGGTGACGCGCAGCTTGTCGCCGTTGATCTGGGTCTCGACCTTGAGCTTGGCGTCCTTGATGGTCGCGGCGATCTTCTTCGCCAGCTTCTGCTCGATGCCCTGCTGGACGGTGATCTTCTGGCGCGCGCGGGCCAGGTTGGTCTCGACGTCGCCGAATTCCAGGCAGCGGGCGTCGATGTTGCGCGCGACCAGGCGCGCGCGCAGGATCTGGGTCATCTGCTCGAGCTGGAACTCGCTCGGCGCCGACTGGGTGATGCTCTTGTCGTCGAGGACGAATTCGGCGTCGACGCCCTTGAAGTCGAAACGGGTGCCGAGTTCGCGGTTGGCCTGGTCGACCGCGTTGGTGAGTTCGTGGGTGTCGACTTCGGAAACGACATCGAAAGAGGGCATGGCACACTCGCTGGGGGGAGAACCGGCAAAGGGTAACGCAAGCGCGGGGGCGATATGCACTGTTGCGGCGAGCCGGCGCCCCCGCGATGCGGCCGCCGATACACTGCCCCGACACGATTCCAGGAGCCGATCCCATGCATAAAACCGCCGCCTACGCCGCCGTCGATGCGCGCACGCCGCTGGCCCCGTTCTCGATCGAGCGCCGCGAGCCGGGCCCGAACGAGGTCCTGATCGACATCCTGTATTGCGGCGTCTGCCATTCCGACATCCACCAGGCGCGCGACGAGTGGGGCGGTTCGACCTTCCCGATGGTGCCGGGCCACGAGATCGTCGGCCGGGTCGCCCGGCTCGGCGCCAACGCCAAGGGCTTCCGGCTCGGCGATGCGGTCGGCGTGGGCTGTTTCGTCGATTCCTGCCGCGAATGCCCGCAGTGCCGGGCCGGCGAGGAGCAGTATTGCGACCAGGGCATGACCGGGACCTACAACTCGCGCGAACGCGGCACCGGCGCGCCGACCTACGGCGGCTACTCGACCCGCATCACCGTCGATCAGGACTACGTGCTGCGCATCCCCGAGTCGATCCCGCTCGACCGCGCCGCGCCGCTGCTGTGCGCCGGCATCACCACTTATTCGCCGTTGAAGCATTACGGAGTCAAGGCCGGCGACGAGGTCGCGGTGGTCGGCCTCGGGGGCCTGGGCCATATGGCGGTCAAGATCGCAGTGGCCATGGGCGCGCGCGTGACCGTGCTGAGCACCTCCGAGTCCAAGCGCGAGGCCGCGCTGGCCCTGGGCGCGCACGCTTTCGCCGCAACCCGCGACAAGGCCACCTTCAAGACGCTGTCGCGCTCGTTCGATTTCATCATCGACACGGTCTCGGGCGACCACGACTACAACGCCTACCTGGGCCTGCTGAAGTTCGACGGCACCATGGTCCTGCTGGGTATTCCGGAAACTCCGTCGACGGTCGCCGCGGGTGCGTTGATCATGCAGCGGCGCAAGCTCGGCGGCTCGCTGATCGGCGGCATCCGCGAAACCCAGGAAATGCTGGATTTCTGCGCCGAGCACGGCGTGGCTTCGGACATCGAGTTGATCGACATCGCACGGATAAACGAGGCTTACGAGCGCATGATCAAGGGCGATGTGCACTATCGCTTCGTGATCGACATCGCCAGTCTGGGCGAGGCGGCCTGAGGGACGGCGGCCAACCGGCGGCGTCGCGGAGGCCGTCTCCTCGATTCGGTCGTCCTCGCGCAGGCGGGGAGCCAGGGCTTCTCCAGGTCGGACGCCGAAGTCTCTGCGGCCCGGCCAGGGCGTACAGCGCCCTGGCGTTCACGGACCTGGGAAGCCGGCGGCTCGCAGGTCCGCTCTCCCGCTTTCGCAGGAATGACGGGCGCAGGCAAAGGGGTGGGCCTGAACTGGAAGCAGCCACTCCAGGCCGCAAACGCGACGCCTCGCGGACCGCCGCTCCTGGCTGCGCGGCCTTCGCACGACGCCTGCACAGCCAGCCGCTAAGCTGCGGCCATGCCTTTGTTGCTGCTGATTCCGCTGGCCCTGCTGCTCCTGCTGATGCTGTGGGCGCTGTTGTTGCCGCTCGGGCTGATCCAGCGCTACCGCTACGGCAAGGCCCGGCGCCGGGCGCTGCCGTGGGCGGTGCGCTTGGCCGCGGCCTTGTCGCTGCTGTCGTTTCTGGTCTTCTTCGCCAGCGCCTGGCTGGCCGGCTACTGGATCGCCGATGCGCCGCTGTACGCGGCGCTCGGTTGGGGCGCCGGCCTGCTGCTCGGCGTGCTCGGGGTTTACCTGACCCGCTTCGAGTACGAGGCCAAGGGCCTGTACTACACGCCGAACCGCTGGCTGATCCTGGGCCTGACCCTGGTGGTCGCGGCGCGGATCGGGTTCGGCCTGTGGCAGGCTGCGCACGGCTGGAGCGACCAGGCCGGCTGGTTGCCGCGCCAGGGCAGCCTGCTCGCGGTCGGCGGTCTGCTGCTGGGTTACTACCAGGCCTATAGCGTCGGCCTCGCGCGCCGCCTGCGCCGGCGCGGCTGACCCTGCTTCGTGATGGCCGGCTTCGTGATGGCCGGCTCTGTCGACGCCGCCGGTCGACACCGACTCAGTCGGCACCGGCGCGGTCTCGACGCGTCCGCCCTTGGCCGGATGACGCGCGCAGGCGCGCCGGGCAAGATAGACGGTCCCGCTTCGACCGGCCGCCATGCCCGCTCCTTCATCCCAACGTTTCCTGCCTCCAGCGCGCTGCGCCGTCGGCGCCGGCCCGCGCACCTCATGAGCGCGGCGCATCCGCACCGCCGCCGCGCGATGGCGACCATGTTGATCGCGGTGGTGATGTTCTCGATCATGGACGCGCTGCTGAAGCTGCTGTCGGCGCATTACCCGCCGTTCCAGGTCGCCGCGCTGCGCGGCGCGTCCTCGCTGCCGTTCGTGCTGACCTGGGCCTTGGCCAGCGGCGGCCTCAAGCCGCTGCTGCGGGTGCGCTGGTCGCTGCATCTGCTGCGCGGCGTGCTCGGCATCGGCATGATGGCGACCTTCGTCTACGGCGTGCACCGGCTGCCGTTGTCGACGGCGTATTCGATCTTCTTCATCGCGCCCCTGCTGATCACCGCGCTGTCCGGGCCGATCCTCGGCGAACGGGTCGGGCCGCGACGTTGGGTCGCGATCGGCATCGGCCTGATCGGCGTGATGGTGCTGCTGCGGCCGAGCGGCGAGGGCATGCTGAGCCTGGCTGCGCTGGCGGTGTTGGCCGCGGCGCTCGGCTATGCGATCAGCGCGATCACCGTGCGCCTGCTGTCGCGCACCGACAGCACCCAGGCGATGATGGTCTGGCTGATGGTGATGCTGACCGTCGGCGCCGGCGCGCTGGCCTTGCCGGCCTGGACGCCGATCCGCGGCGAGGACCTGTGGCTGATCGCCGGGCTCGGCGTCGCCGGTTCGATCGGGCAGTACGCGGTCACCGAAGCCTTCCGCCTCGGCGAGGCCTCGCTGATCGCGCCGCTGGAGTACACGGCCCTGATCTGGGGCGTGCTGCTCGACCTCAGTCTGTGGGGCGTGTTGCCCGATTCGACGACCTGGATCGGCGCGGCCATCATCGTCGCCAGCGGCCTGTACCTGCTGCGCCGCGAACGCGTCCACGCCGAGGCCGAACATCCCTGACTGGGGCGCCGCCGCGCTCACCGAAACTCTCGCTGTCCCACGCCGGCGCACCGCAGCGCGGCGTTTCGCCGCAGCGCGCCATGACGATTTCTTCGCCGCGGCGTAGTGTCGAGGGGGAGTCAGGGGGAGAGCCGCGATGACCGCGTTGGTCCACGCGCAGGGAGCGCCGTGTTGGTTCGAGTTGGCGACCGACGACCAGGGCGCGGCCGAGGCCTTCTACTGCGCCCTGTTCGGTTGGACCATCGAGCGCACGCCGATGCCGGACGCCAGCGCGTACACGATCTTCAAGCTCGACGGCCACGACGTCGCCGGCGCCTACAGCCTGGTGCCCGGCGCCTGGCCGGGACCGGACGGCAGCCATGCGCCGCATTGGGACGTGTACTTCCGCGCCGCCGACTGCGATGCCATGGCCGCGCGCGCGGTCGCCCTGGGCGGGCGCTTGGTCGGCACGCCGTTCGAACTCATGGAACATGTGCGCATGGCGGTGTGCAGCGATCCCGAAGGCGTCGCCTTCCTGCTCGCCCAGCAGCGCGCGCATCCCGGCGTCGACCGTCTCGGCGTCGACAATGCAGTGTGCTGGGCCGAACTGGCGACGCGCGACCTCGACCGCGCCGAAGCTTATTACCGGCGCTTGTTCGGTTGGCGCATGCAGGCGCAGCCGGCCGCGGCGAGCGGTTACCGGGTGTTCTCCGACGACCGGCGCAGGCTCGGCGGGCTGATGCAGATGGGGCCGCAGTGGGGCGACATGGCGCCCCACTGGTCGATCTATCTGCAGGTGCCCGACGTGGACGCCAGCGCCGCGCGCGCGGTCACGCTGGGCGGCCGCATCGTATTGCCGCCGTTCGACGCCGGCGCCGACCGCATCGCGCGCCTGAGCGACCCGAGCGGGGCGGCGTTCTATCTGATCAGAGTCGCCGCGCCGGGCGCGTTCGCCTGAGTTCACGACGACGCGGGCAACGACGGCGCACCCGGCCGCCGCGTGCGAACGAACCACCGCACAAACGACAACGGGCTCCCGAAGGAGCCCGTTGAAGCGGTGCGATGTTGCGTGTTGCGTGTTGCGTGTTGGTGCAGCCGCTCAGGCGATCAGAAGCGCGCGCCGACGCCGATACCGACGGTCACCGGGTTGAGCTCGGCTTCGCCGACCTTGAGGCCGTTCAGCTTCACGTCCGACTTGCCCTGCATGTAGCGCACGTCGGCGCGGGCGAACCAGGTCGGGGTGATGTTGAGGTCGACGCCGGCGGTCGCCATCGCGCCCTTCGCGTTCTCCACGCCCAGGCGCTGGCCGGCGATCGGCGTCTCGTTGCTGTAGTTGGCTTCGTAGTAGCCCAGGCCCAGGAACGGACGCACGGTGCTGTCGGCGGTGCGGAAGTGGTACTGGCCGCTCAGCGCGATCGGCTGCGAATCGACGCTGCCGATCTTGCCGCCGCCGGCGTTGACGCGGTGACCGAACTTGTCGGCCGAGCCCCACGCCTCGACGGCGATGTTGTCGGTGATGTAGTAGCTGGCGCTGAGCGTGGCCGCGCCCTCGCCGTCGAGATCGGTGCGTACGCCGCCGATCAACGGGTTCTTGGTCGGCTGCGAAAGCGCGTAACCGCCGACCACGGCGAAGCGCTTGCCGCTCGCGGTGTCGGTGGCGGCATCCTGAGCGAAGGCGGCCGGGGCAAAGGCCATGGCGCCCATCAGGGCAAGGGTCAAATGACGAATGCGCATCATGGAGATATCTCCTGTTGTTGTGTTGTCGATGCCTTGGGGGAGGCGAGGCGCAAGATAGCCATGCACGCATGAACCGAACTTGCCGCGCGAACGCGGGTGAAGGAACTTTCACGTGCGCATCGTGTTAGACGCTTGTTTTCCAGGGAAAATGAACGAAATGAACCGGGCGAGACTTGCATGAACCTGCGTTCATCTGATGATGCTCAGACGAAGGAATGCATCGTCGAGCATCGATCGATGCACGCGTTTCGGCACAGGAATCGCAAGCGGAGCAAGGCTTTCACGCGACGTCGCGATCGATGAACGCTCCCGCTCCGGGAGGATGCGTTGGCCCCCGCGCGGATAAGCGATGACCGCGTTTGCGCGAAACGCAACGCCGTCATGCCGCATCTACGTCGCTGCATGCGCAGTCGTTGAACCGCTGCGTTCCATGCCGGGAACGCAATTCACACATCCGCCGGCGCGATTGCGCGGACTCGGCGCTGGTCCCGGCGCGGCCGCTCGGCGTGTCCCAATCGCCAAAGCCGGCACCGCCAATGGCCATGACGAAGGTCACGCCGCCGATCGGCACAGGCCGCGGCGACGGCGCTGCGGCATCCTGGACCCACTTCAGCGTCGAGGACCGACGATGCGCCCGACCCACGCCTTCCGATTGACCGCCCTGGCCGCACTGATGCTGGCCTGCGGTTCAAGCTTCGCCTCCAACATCCATGTCGACGCCAACTGCGAGATCGACAGCGATTACCACCTGACCCTCAACGAGCGCAGCCTGATCCTGACGCGCGAGCAGGGCGAGCCGAAGGCGATCGTGATGCGCCAGGGCCGTTTGTTCGTCGACGACCGTTGGGTCGCGCTCGATGGCGCCGACGCGCGCCGCGTGGCCGAGTTCGAGCGCGGCGCCCGCGCGGCCATGCCCGAAGCGCAGCAGATCGGCCGCGAGGCCGCGGGCATCGCCTTCACCGCGCTCGGCGAAGTCGCCGCCGCGCTCGGCAACCATCCCGAACGCACCCGCGCCCAGGTCGAGAAAGCGCGCCAGCAGCTCGATGCCCGCCTGAGCCGGGTCATCACTCCGACCCATTTCAGCGGCAAGGCGCTCGGCGACGGCATCGCCGATGCACTCGGCGATACTTTGCCGACGGTGATCGGCGAGGTCGTCGGCGGTGCGGTCACCGCGGCCTTCAGCGGCGATGTCGGCCGCCTGCAGAAGCTCGACGACCTGGACGCCAGGATCGAGGCCGCGGTGCAGCCGCGCGCCGACGCGCTCGGTCGCCGCGCCGAAGGCCTGTGCCGGCAGATGCGCGCCCTCGACGTACTCGAAGGGGCCTTGGCGTACCGCCACCAGGGCCAGCGCCTGGAGTTGCTGCAGGTCGAGTCGCCGGACAAGTCCGGCAAATCGACCAAGCCCTAGACCAGGCCCTAGCCCTAGCCCAAGCCCTAGCCCAAGCCGTAAGCCAAGCGCCAGGCCGAAACGCAGCCGATGCGCGGCAGTACTGGGGCGTACGCTGGCCTTGCTTGTGCGGGTCCCGCCGTCGCTTAGGCCTTTAGTGGGTATTGGCCCGCAACGCGGTTGGCGTGACCGCCTGCAACCGCCACAATAGGGTTTTCGCGCATTGCGGAGCCCCACGAAATGGCTGAGCTGAAGGAAGCACGCGTCCCCGACATCGGCGACTACGACGGCGTACCCGTCATCGAACTGCTGGTCGCGGTCGGCGACACGGTCACCCAGGACCAGGGACTGGTGACGCTGGAATCGGACAAGGCCACGATGGAAGTGCCGGCACCGTTCGCCGGCGTGGTGCGCGAGCTCAAGGTCAAGATCGGCGACCAGTTGGCCGAAGGCAGCGTGGTCGCGCTGATCGAGCCAACCGAAGAGGCGGCGAAAACAGCGCCGACGCAGTCCCAAGAACCCGCCAAACCCGCCGCGCCCGCAGCTCCGGCCGCATCGGCTCCGGCCAAGGCCGAAGCTCCCGCCCCCGCCAAGACCGAAGCTCCGGCCGCAACCGCCGCAGCGATCCCCGGCGCCAACGCCGGCACCGATCCCGAAGCGATGCCGCCGCGCACCCCGCCGGTGGCGTTCACCGCCGACGAGCTGATGCCCGACAAGGTGCCGTACGCGAGCCCGGCGGTGCGCCTGTTCGCACGCGAGCTCGGCGTCGACCTGAGCCGCGTCAGCGGCAGCGCGCGCGGCGGCCGGATCAGCAAGGAAGACGTGCAGTCCTTCGTCAAGGGCGTCATGCAGGGCGGCGGCCCGGTCGCCGCGACCGGCGGCGCCGCGGCCTCCAGCGGCGGCGGCCTCAACCTGCTGCCGTGGCCGAAGGTCGACTTCAGCAAGTTCGGCGAGACCGAGACGGTCGCGCTGTCGCGGATCAAGAAGCTCTCCGGCGCCAACCTCGCGCGCAACTGGGCGATGATCCCGCACGTCACCCAGCACGACGATGCCGACATCACCGAGCTCGAGGCGCTGCGCGTCGCGCTCAACAAGGAAAACGAAAAGTCGGGGATGAAGCTGACCATGCTCGCCTTCCTGATGAAGGCCAGCGTCGCCGCGTTGAAGAAGTATCCCGACTTCAACGCCTCGCTCGATGCCTCCGGCGAGAACCTGACCCTTAAGAAGTATTTCCACATCGGCTTCGCCGCCGACACCCCGAACGGCCTGGTCGTGCCGGTGGTGCGCGACTGCGACAAGAAGGGCGTGCTGCAGATCGCCAAGGAAACCGGCGAACTCGCCGCCAAGGCGCGCGAGGGCAAGCTCGGCCCGGCCGACATGAGCGGCGGCTGCTTCTCGATCAGCTCGCTCGGCGGCATCGGCGGCACCTCGTTCACGCCGATCGTCAACGCGCCGGAAGTCGCCATCCTCGGCGTGTCCAAGTCGGCGACCAAGCCGGTCTGGGACGGCAAGCAATTCGTGCCGCGCCTGCTGCTGCCGCTGTCGCTGTCCTACGACCACCGGGTCATCGACGGCGCCGCCGCCGCGCGTTTCACCGCCTACCTGGCGCAGTTGCTGGCCGATCTGCGCCGCGTGCTGCTGTAAGCGCGGCCGGCATGGCCGCCTTCGGCGCCGCGCGCAGCGCACGCCGCCGCAGCGGCCGCCGTGCCGGCTTCCTGCGGCGTTGGCGCCACGAACCGGTCGCGCCGACCTCGCCCGCTTCATGTCCAGACGCCCGCCGTTCTCCATAGGATCGATCGCCGTAATGAGCCGCACACCGAACGTCTCCGCTCCACGCCGTCATGGCCGCCTCGGCCTGATCGCCTTGCTGCTGGCCGCTCCGTTGGCTCACGCCGCCGATGAATGCCGGGTCTCGCTCGGCCGCGGTTGGCCGCCGGCCACCGAAAACCACGGTTCGGCGGTCGAGCAGTTGCTCGCGGCCAAGGCCGAGCCGGGCCTGCGCCTGACCTATCTGCCGGCGCGCGGCGCGGAAAGCGGTTTGATGCTGATTCCGGGCGAGGGCGACTGGACCCTGCGCCATGCCACCGCCAGCGAGCGCGTGGCGGCCTGGAATTCCTCGCGCCGCAGCTCGGCGCTGGAACTTCGGGTCGACCAGGAGGTCGAGAACGAAGAGGCGCCGATGCCGGCGGCGCTGGCCCAGCGCATCGTCGCGAGCTGGAAGCGCGCGCTGTCGACCCTGGCGCCGGAAGGCAAGCCGGCCGAATTCCACGAGCAGGACCAGCTGATCTTCGTCGTCGACGGCCTGCGCGTCAGCGGAGTGCGCCCCGATTGCGGTCCGGGCGAATCGATCATGGAGCAGGTCGGCCTGATGACCGAGGCCGCCAACGAAAGCGAGTCCAAGCGCGAACGGCGCTGGCGCGCGCTGGAAGAATCGCTGGACGAACTCGACCAGCGCCTGGCCGAAGCCGCCTCGGCGCCGGCGAACTGATCCCGCCAGTCGCCACCCCCATGCCAGGCCGTCGCGTCGCGACAGGCCGCCCCACGACGGACGCTTCGAGCGCCGTCGGCCCGAGACAGAACCAGAGGACGCAGCGTCATGGCCAACAACATCGAAGTGAAGGTTCCCGACATCGGCGGCTACGACGACGTACCGGTGATCGAATTGCTGGTCGCGGTCGGCGACACGGTGAAGAAGGACCAGGGCCTGGTCACGCTGGAATCGGACAAGGCGACGATGGAAGTGCCCTCGTCGGCCGACGGCGTGGTCAAGTCGATCAGCGTCAAGATCGGCGACAAGGTTTCCGAGGGCGCGGTGATCGCGATCCTCGAGAGCGAGGGTCAGAGCGAGGGCGCCGGCGAGGCGCCGAAGCCGGCTGCGGCAGGCAGCGCGCCGGCGCCGGCCGAAGCGCCAAAGCCCGCCGCGGCAGCGCC
>NZ_JBPKJP010000084.1:0-18341 GCF_051217035.1 Lysobacter sp. 1R34A | reverse complement strand
CGGGCGCGGCGGTCGGCGCGGTTTGCGCGCCGGCGACGGCCACCGGTGCCAGCCACGCCGCGACCAGCATCGAGCCTGCGAGCGCTGCTCTCATCGATTGAACGCCAGGCGCTGTCCGTTCGGTGCGCCGACCAAGGCGCTGCCGTCCCAGGCCAACACGCCATTGACCCAGGTCGAGGCAATGCGCGAATGGAAGGTGCGGCCCTCGAACGGCGACCAGCCGCACTTGGACAGCACGTCTTCGCGCTGCACCGTGTAGGGCGTGTCGTCGATCAGCACCAGATCGGCGGCATAGCCTTCGCGCAGGAAGCCGCGCCGGTCGACGTCGAACAGCTTGGCCGGCGCATGGGCGAATTTGTCGACCACCTGGGCGGTGGTCAGATGGCCTTCGTGCACCAGCTCCAGCGCGGCGTTGAGCGCGAACTGCACCAAGGGCAGGCCGCTCGGCGCGCCCGTGTAGGGGCGGGCCTTTTCTTCCAGGGTGTGCGGCGCGTGGTCGGTGGCGAGCACATCGATGACGTCGCCGGCGACCGCGCGGATCAGCGCCTCGCGGTCGGCCGGGTCCTTGATCGCCGGGTTGCACTTGATCAGGTGGCCGAGCTTCTCGTAGTCGTCGCGGTCGAAGCGCAGGAAGTGGATGCAGGTCTCGGCGGTGATGCGCTTGCCTTCGATCGGGCCGGCCTCGAACAGCGCCAGCTCGTCGGCGGTGCTGATGTGCAGCACGTGCAGGCGGGTGCCGTGCCGGCGCGCCAGCGAGATCGCCAGTTCGGTGGATTTCTTGCAGGCCTCGCGCGAGCGGATGTCGGGATGAAAGCGCGCCGGGATGTCGTCGCCGTACTTCGCCTTGTAGCGCGCCAGTTCGGCGTCGATCATCGGCGTGTCTTCGCAGTGGGTGATGATCGGCGTCGGCACGTCGCGGAAGATCGCGTCGAGGGTGACCGGATCGTCGACCAGCATGTTGCCGGTCGAGGCGCCCATGAACACTTTCACGCCGGGCGCGGTGCGCGGGTCCAGCGACTGGATCGCGGCCAGATTGTCGTTGCTGGCGCCCAGGTAGAAGCCGAAGTTGCCCCAGGCGCGGCCGGCGGCGCGGCGGTACTTGTCCTCCAGCGCCTGCGCATCCAGGGTCGGCGGGTTGGTGTTGGGCATGTCCATGAACGTGGTCAGGCCGCCGGCGACCGCGGCCGCCGACTCGGTCGCCATGTCGGCCTTGTACTCCAGGCCCGGTTCACGGAAGTGAACCTGGTCGTCGATCATGCCCGGCAGCAAGCGCCGGCCCTGAGCGTCGACCACGCTTTCGTTGCCGCGCGCGGCCAGGCCGCTGCCGATCTCGGCGATGCGGCCGTCCTCGATGCGCAGGTCGCCGTCGTACTCGCGTCCTTCGTTGACCAGGCGGGCGTTGACGATCAGTGTCGATGACATGAGTGCTTTCCAGGTTCCAGAGGCGGCACCGGATCGTGCCCGCCGGGGTGCAGGGGATGGCAGCGCGCGATGCGCCGTACCGTGAGCCAGCTGCCCTTGAGCGCGCCGAAGCGCTCGATGGCCTGCATCGAGTACGACGAGCAACTGGGATGGAAGCGGCAACGCTGGCCTAACATCGGACTGATCCAACGTTTGTAGCCGTGAAGCAGGGCGATGAGCAGGCGGTCGATCACGTTTCCTTCATGCCGGCAACGGTAGGGACATAGGGCAGGGCCGGGGCGCTGAACGGACCGCGGGCACTGCGTTTGGCCGGGTATTTCGCGCGGTTGCCGCGGGTGCCGCAGCAGGGTATAACAGCGCGCTTTCCCCAAACAAGGCAAGTGCAACACGAAGGTCCGCGCGGCGTGGAAGCGAAGCCGCCAGGTTTGCTCGGACCGGGCGAAAACCGGCGTAATGCCGGATTTCACTTGCGGTCGTCGAACGCATGTGCATTTGATGACCGGGTGGGTCATGCTTGGCCCGCGAAGCTCCTGGACCGCGTCCAGGGGCGCCCTCAGGGAATAGAAGGACAAGCCGCTCGTGGCAGTGAAAAAACCTGCGAAGAAGGCCGCCAAGGCCGCCAAGAAGACCGTTAAGCCGGCCGTCAAGAAGGTGGCCAAGACCATGGCCAAGCCTGCGCCGAAGAAGGCGGTCGCCAAGAAGCCCGCGGCCAAGACGCCTGCGGCCAAGAAGCCTGCGAGCAAGCCCGCGGCGACCAAGACGGCGGCAGCCAAGAAAGCCGCGCCGAGCAAACCGGCGGTCAAGAAGGCCGCGCCCGCGAAGAAGACGGCGCCCGCCAAGGCGCCGGTCGCGAACAAGCCGGCGGCCAAGCCGGCGGTTCCGGCGAAGAAGGCGGTGCCCGCGGCACCGGCCAAGAAATCCGCGGCAGGCAAGGACAGCGGAGCGAAGAAGCCCGAGCTTAAAAAAACTGAAGTCAAAAAGCCCGAAGCTGTGAAGCCCGCAGCCAAGCCTGCCGACAAGCAGCCCGCGTCGCCGTCGCCGTCCAAGGCCGCCCCGACGCAGGTCGTCAGCATCTCCGACCAAAGCAAGAACACAGTGACCCAGACAGCATCCAGCAAGACTCCCGCGGGCAAGCCCGCGACACCCGCCGCTCCGGCCGCGCGCCCGGCCGGCAAGGTCGCCGTGGCCGTGACCGCCAAGAGCCAACAAACCCCCGCACCGAAAACCAAGGTCAAGGTCGTGCCCTATAAGAACGACCCGGCCACCGGCCGCCCGCTCGTTCCGGAAGGCTATAAGCCGGCCGCCGACGAGGAATACATGAGCCCGCTGCAGCTGGAGTACTTCCGCCAGCGTCTGTTGCAGTGGCGTACCGATCTGGTCGAAGAGTCGAAGCAGACCATCGAGAACCTCAAGGACGAAGTGCGCGACGTCGGCGACGAGGCCGAGCGCGCCACCCGCGAGACCGAAAACTCGCTCGAGCTTCGCACCCGCGACCGTTACCGCAAGCTGATCAGCAAGATCGACAGCACGCTCAAGCGAGTGGATTCCGGCGACTACGGTTTCTGCGTCGATACCGGCGAAGAAATCGGCCTGGAGCGCCTGGAGGCGCGCCTGACCGCCGAGCGCACCATCGACGCTCAGGAGCGTTGGGAACACCTGCAGAAGCAGATGGGCGACTGATTCTCCGCTCGCGCCGTCCGGCATCACGAAAGGCCCCGCGAATGCGGGGCTTTTCGTTTTCGGCAAGCGCCGCCTGGGGCGCATCGCTTGAATGTGTGCCGCGAGAGGCGCAGCGCTTGCGCGCCGCTCTCGGAGCGCCGCTTGAGGCGCAGCGCGCTCATCGATCGCCCTGAGCGCGGCCGGGCGACCGCCGCCGGCGGTGTTACCGTATGGGCCACCGCATAACGGCGACGATTTCATGGACGATCTGTTGTTGTTCGCTGCCCCGGTGCTGGTCATCGGGCTCAACCTGGCGCTGTGGCGGCTGTCCTACGGCTTCGACCGCGTCGCCGGCGCGGCTTTGTTCGTGCTCAACCTGGTGCTCGGCTCGCTGTTGATCGGGCTCGGCGTGTGGCAGTTGGGCGGCCTCGATGCCGAGCCCAGCGCGGCCGGCAGCTATGGCGATGTGCTCATGGTCGCCGCGACGGTGGCCTTGAACGGCCTGATCGCCCTGGTCGGCGCGGTCGCGGCGGCGGTGCGCAAACCGGCGCCGCGCACCGACACGGCCGGGCAGCCTGATGCGCAACGCAAGCGGGTCCGGTTGCGCAGCGACTGAGTGGGTCGCTGAGCGGGCCGCAGCGCGGCCTCATTGCAGGTCGCGCAGGTCCAGCCGGCGCAGCTTCGGCGCCAGTTTCGCGGTCGCGCCGACCACCGCCAGGGTCATGCAGCCGCCGAAGATCACCGACGGCACCAGGCCCATCAGGCGCGCCGCCACCCCCGATTCGAAGGCACCGAGCTCGTTCGAGGAGCCGATGAAGATGCCGTTGATCGAGGAGACCCGGCCGCGCATTTCGTCGGGCGTGGACAGCTGCAGGATGGTCGAGCGCAGCACCACCGAGACGCCGTCGCACATGCCCGACAGCATCAACATCGCCGCCGACAGCCAGAACTGCCGCGACAGGGCGAAGCCGATGATGCACAGGCCGAACCCGGCGACCGCGTACAGCAACAGGCGGCCGGCGTTCTTCTGCGGCGGGTGCCGGGCCAGCCACAGCCCGATCAGCACCGCGCCGGCCGCCGGCGCCGCGCGCAGCACGCCGAGCGCTTCCGGGCCGTAATGCAGGATGTCGTTGATGAAGGCCGGCAACAGCGCGACCGCGCCGCCGAACAGCACCGAGAACATGTCCAGCGCCTGCGCGCCGAGCACGACCTGGTTGTTGAAGACGAAGCGCAGGCCCTCGCCGATGCTCTTGAACACCGGCGCGCGCTCGGCCGGCGCCGGCGGCTCGGTCACGCGCAAGGAAATGATCGCGACCGCCGCGGCCAGAGCGAAGCCGGCCGCGACCAGGTAGGCCGAGGTCTTGCCGCCCCAGGCCACCAGCGCGCCGCCCATGGCCGGACCGAGCACCAGCCCGGTCTGCATCACCACGCTGCTCACCCCGGCGCCGCGCGCGTAGTGCTCGCGCTTGAGCACGCGCGCGAACAGCGACATGTAGACCGGCGCCAGGAACGCTCGGACCACGCCGTTGATCGCGATCGCCGCGTAGATGGTCAGGGTGCCGAAGCCGAAGGCGCCGGCCGGCAGATATACCCCGGCGACGCCGGCGAGCATCAAGGTGGTCAGCATCAGCCCCAGGCAGGCGAACAGGCCGAGCTTGCGCCGTGGCAGGTGGTCGACCGCATAGCCGGCGAACAGGGCGAAGCAGAAGTAGGGGATGACCTCGGTCAGGCCGATCAGGCCGAGCGCGAGCGGGTCGTGGGTGATCTCGTAGACGTGCCAGCCCACCGTGACCGCGACGATCTGGTACGACAGCATGCCCAGCAGGCGGTACACCAGCAGGCCGACGAAGCCCGGGTTGCGCAGCAGTTGCGCCGCGCCGATCGTTGCAGGGGGCGCTGGAACGCCGGCGACAGCCTCGCGCGAGCCGGTGCCGACGGCGTCGGGGCGGTCGGCGCCGTGGCTCACAAGCGCCGTTGCGCCTGGTCGCGGACGAAGGCGAGCAGGGCCGCCAGGCCGTTGCTGCGGGTCGGCGAGAGATGCTTGGCCAGGCCGATGTCGGCGATGTAGTCGGCCGGGGTGGCGACGATCTCGGTCGCGCTGCGGCCCGAGTACACGCGCAGCGCCAGATAAATCAGGCCGGAGACGATGGCCGAGTCGCTGATCGCATGGAACACCAGCTTGTCGGCGTCGCCTTCGACCACGATCCAGACCATCGACTGGCAGCCGAGCAGGCGATGCTCCTCGGTCTTCCACTCGTCCGGCAGGTCGGGCAGCTTGCGGCCGAGGTCGATCAGGTACTGGTAACGCTCGGACCAATCGCCGAAGAAGGCGAACTCCTCGCGGATCGCGGCCTGGGCCTGCGCGGCGGTGGATTCGAGCGGGAAGGGACTGACTATCATCGATTCGATCACGGTAGGCGGCCGTCCCTGGCGCGGTATTCGGGGCCTGCGCCGCGGCCGTCGCCGGCCGGGCGTGAGCGAGCGCAGGGGCGCCTGCTCAGGAACGTCGGGCCGGCCCTCAGGCCGGCTGGGTGGCGCGCTTCCTGACCCAGCGCACGCCGGCCGGCGTGTCCTCGAGCAGGATGCCTTCGCCGGCGAGCTGGTCGCGGATCGCATCGGCGCGGGCGAAGTCGCGCGCCTTCTTGGCGGCGTTGCGTTGGTCGACCAGGTCCTGGATGCGGGCGTCGTCGCCGGCATCGACCGCGCCGACGAACCAGGCCGCCGGGTCTTGCTGCAACAGGCCCAGGGCCAGGCCGGCGCCGAGCAGGTCGCGCTTGAGCTGGGCCTGCTCGGCCGGGTCGGTGGCCTTGCGCGCTTCGCCGGCGATGCGCGCCAGTTCGGCCAGTGCCTGCGGGGTGTTGAGGTCGTCCTCGAGCGCGGCCTCGATGCTGGCCGGGATCGTGCCGGCCGACACCTCGCCGGCGTCGACCTCGGCCAACTCGCGCAAGGTGCCGTACAGGCGGTCCAGCGTACGCGCGCTTTGTTCGATCAGGCCCGGCGACCATTCCAGCGGTTGGCGGTAATGCGCCGACAGCAGGGCATAGCGCAGCGCCTCGGCCGGGTGCTTGCCGAGCAGGTCGCGCACGGTCTCGATGTTGCCCTTCGACTTGGCCATCTTGCCGCCGTCGAAATTGAGCATGCCGTTGTGCAGCCAGAAGCGGGCGAAAGTCTTGCCGCCGTGGGCGCATTCGCTTTGGGCGATTTCGTTTTCGTGGTGCGGAAACACCAGGTCGACGCCGCCGGCGTGGATGTCGATGGTTTCGCCCAGATGCGCGGCCGCCATCGCCGAGCATTCGATATGCCAGCCCGGCCGGCCGCGGCCCCAGGGCGAGTCCCACCCCGGCAGCTCGCCGGTGGAGGGCTTCCACAGCACGAAGTCGCCGGCGTCGCGCTTGTACGGCGCGACCTCGATGCGGGCGCCGGCGCGCATGTCGTCGATGTCGCGACGCGAGAGCTTGCCGTAGCCGTCGTAGGTCTCGATCGCGAACAGCACGTGGCCTTCGGCGGCGTAGGCGTGACCGTTTTCGATCAGGCGCTCGATCATCGTCACGATTTCGCCGATGTGCGCGGTCGCGGCCGGCTCGATCTCGGGCAGGCGCACGCCGAGGCCGGACATGTCCTCGCGGTAGGCGGCGGCGAAGCGGTCGGTGATGGTCGAGATCGGCACGCCCTGTTCGGCGGCCGCGGCGTTGATCTTGTCGTCGACGTCGGTGATGTTGCGCGCATAGGCCAGCACGCCGTAGCGACGGCGCAGCAGGTCGGCGAGCACGCCGAACACGACCGGGCCGCGGGCGTTGCCGATATGGGCGAAGTTGTAGACCGTGGGGCCGCAGACGTACATCGTCGGGCGTGCCGGATCCAGCGGGACGAAGGCTTCGACCTGTCGCGACAGGCTGTTGTAGAGATGCAGGCTCATGGAGATACGGCTTGGGGTCGGTTCATTCTAACGGCCGATCGCCCTCACGGTGCGCGCCGCGACGATCCGGGCCGGCGAGGGCGGTGTCGCGCTTCGCAGTTCGCCGCTCCGGTGCGGCCGCGGCGTCCGGCATGGACGGGCAGGGCAGCCCGAGGCCGATTGGGGTGCGGCGGTACCGGTCGGGCGCGCAATCGGGCCGGCTTCGGGCCCGCGCAGCGTCGTCCCAGTCGCGCCGAAAGCTTGCAGGCTCGGGGTCTAAAGGCGGGATTCAGGCCGTGAGCGGACACTGCTCTTACACTTTGTTCACGAATCCCACTTCGCGAGTCCGATGAACCGAACCGTCCTGCAGGCTTTGATCCTGGTGCTCGCGAGCACCGTGGCTGGCCTGTGGACGATTCCGGCGGCGGCCCAGCACACGGTGATCCAGGCCGAGAACGTGCGCTTCGACTACGCCCAGGTACTGCGGGTGACGCCGGTCTACCAGACCCTGCGCGCCACCACGGTCGAGCAGCAATGCGAGCCGGAGCCGGCCACCCCCGAGGATTCGCGCCTGTCGCGGGTGGTGGGCGCGGTCCGCGAAGCGCTCGGCCGCGAACGCAATCCCAAGCCCAGCACCGGCGACAACTGCAAGCCGGTGCCGGTCGAGCGCGAGTTCCGCCGTCCGATCGCCTACGACGTCGACTACGTCTACAAGGGCAGCCGGTTTCGCTCGCGCCTGCCCGAAGACCCCGGCAACAAGCTGCGGATCCGGGTCGCGGTGACCCCGATCATCACCCCGATCAGCACCTCGCGCTGATCGCGGCCGCCCTGGAGCCGGCCTGGAAGGCCGCCTGGACGAGCCGGGCGGCTTGCGCCACGGGCCGGCCCATGCGAGCATTCGCGGCCTCATGAACCCGAACTACGCCGACGCCGACATCCTGACCTCCGCCTACATGGCGGCGGGCATGACCTCGCGCGCGCGTCGACCGTTGCCCTGCCAATCCGCTGGGTGACGGCGCTCGCCGTCGTTCGTGTAACAAGCAACACACACGAAAAGCCCAGCCTTAGCGCTGGGCTTTTTTGTTTTCCAGGTTCGGGAATCGGGAATGGGGAATCGGGAATCGGCAAAGCGGTACGCCTTGATCCGCCTCCTCTCGCGACTGCCGGCCACAGCGCCACCGCTCCAACCGATTCTCCATTCCCGATTCCCCATTCTCGAGCCCACCTGATGAAGCACTTCCTCAACACCCAGGACTGGTCGCGCAGCGACCTCGATGCGCTGCTCGCGCAGGCCGCCGCGTTCAAGCGCAACAAGCTCGGCGATCAGCTCAAGGGCAAATCGATCGCGCTGGTGTTCTTCAATCCGTCGATGCGCACCCGCACCAGCTTCGAGCTGGGCGCGTTCCAGCTGGGCGGGCATGCGGTGGTGCTGCAGCCCGGCAAGGACGCCTGGCCGATCGAGTTCGACCTGGGCACGGTCATGGACGGCGACACCGAGGAGCACATCGCCGAAGTGGCCAGGGTGCTCGGCCGCTACGTCGACCTGATCGGCGTGCGCGCGTTCCCGAAATTCGTCGACTGGACCAACGACCGCCAGGACAAGGTGCTGGCGAGCTTCGCCAAGTACTCGCCGGTGCCGGTCATCAACATGGAAACCATCACCCATCCCTGCCAGGAGCTCGCCCACGCGCTGGCCCTGCAGGAGCACTTCGGCACCAGCGACCTGCGCGGCAAGAAGTACGTGCTGACCTGGACCTATCACCCCAAGCCGCTCAATACCGCGGTCGCCAACTCGGCGCTGACCATCGCCACCCGCCTGGGCATGGACGTGACCCTGCTGTGCCCGACCCCGGAGTACGTGCTCGACGAGCGTTACATGGGCTGGGCCGAGCAGAACGTCGCCGAGAGCGGCGGCTCGCTGCAGGTCAGCCACGACATCGACAGCGCCTACCGCGGCGCCGACGTGGTCTACGCCAAGAGTTGGGGCGCGCTGCCGTACTTCGGCAACTGGGGCCCGGAGAAACCCATCCGCGACCAGTACCGGCATTTCATCGTCGACGAAGCCAAGATGGCGCTGACCAACAACGGCGTGTTCAGCCACTGCCTGCCGCTGCGCCGCAACGTCAAGGCCACCGACGCGGTAATGGACTCGCCGCAGTGCATCGCCATCGACGAAGCCGAGAACCGGCTGCACGTGCAGAAGGCGATCATGGCCGCCTTGGTGCGGGACTCGGGACTCGGGACCCGGGACTCGTAAGCGCGTCCGCCTCATCTCTTTCGTTTCTAACTTCCGGAGTTTCCCATGTCGCAGCAATCCGCTTCCCCGAGTCCCGAGTCCCGAGTCCCGAGTCCCGAGGCCAAAGACATCGTCCTCGCCTTCTCCGGCGGCCTCGACACCAGCTTCTGCGTGCCCTATCTGCAGGAGCGCGGCTGGGCCGTGCACACCGTGTTCGCCGACACCGGCGGCGTCGATGCCGAAGAACGCGCCTTCATCGAGGAACGCGCGGCCGAGCTCGGTGTCGCCAGCCACGTCACCGTCGACGGCGGCCCGGCGATCTGGTCGGGCTTCGTCAAGCCCTTCGTCTGGGCCGGCGAGGGCTACCAGGGCCAGTACCCTTTGCTGGTGTCGGACCGTTACCTGATCGTCGAAGCCGCGCTCGCGCGCGCCGCCGAGCTGGGCTGCAAGGTCATCGCCCACGGTTGCACCGGCATGGGCAACGACCAGGTCCGGTTCGACCTGGCGGTGAAGGCGCTCGGCGACTACGAGATCGTCGCGCCGATCCGCGAAATCCAGAAAGAACACACCGAAGTGCGCGCCTACGAGCAGAAGTACCTGGAAGAGCGCGGCTTCGGCGTGCGCGCCAAGCAGAAGGCCTACACGATCAACGAGAACCTGCTCGGCCTGACCATGTCCGGCGGCGAGATCGATCGCTGGCAGGCGCCGGGCGAGGGCGCGGTGGGCTGGTGCAAGCCGCGTGCGGAATGGCCGGCGCAGTCGTTGAAGGTCACGTTGACGTTCGAGAACGGCGAAGCGGTGGCCCTGGACGGCGAGAAGATCGAAGGCCACAAGCTGCTGGCCAAGCTCAACGGTTTGTTCGCGCAGTACGGCGTTGGCCGCGGTCTGTACACCGGGGACACCACCATCGGTCTCAAGGGCCGGATCATCTTCGAAGCGCCGGGCCTGATCGCGCTGCTGACCGCGCACCGCGCGCTGGAAGAGGCGGTGCTGAGCAAGCAGCAGAACCGATTCAAGCCGGACGTCGCGCGCAAGTGGGTCGAACTGGTCTACGAAGGCTTCTTCCACGACCCGCTCAAGACCGACCTCGAAGCCTTCCTGGCCAGCTCGCAGAGCACCGTCAACGGCGAAGTGGTGCTGGAGACCTCGGGCGGCGTGGTCAACGCGGTCGCGATCGACTCGCCGCACATCCTCAACGCCAAGGGCGCGACCTACGCCCAGGCCGCCGACTGGGGCGTGGCCGAGGCCGAAGGCTTCATCAAGCTGTTCGGCATGAGCAGCACGCTGTGGGCGGAGATCAATCGCAAGGGCTGATGCCCTGGGCAGGAGTGCGCGGAGAGGAGTGAGAAGTGAGCGAAAGCGAACTTAGCCTCTCCTCACTTTTCACTCCTGACTCCTCTCCCGCCATTCACGCGCAAGACTCGGATCCCACCATGCTCCCCGAAGTCCTGAAGCATCTCCAAGCCCTGGTCTCCTACGACACCCGCAATCCGCCGCGCGAGATCGGCACCGGCGGCATCTTCGACTATCTGCGCAGCCAGCTCGACGGCTTCCGCATCGAAGTCGTCGATCACGGCGCCGGGGCGGTGTCGATGCTCGCCGTGCGCGGGCAGCCGCGGCGTTTGTTCAACGTCCATCTCGACACGGTGCCGTCGTCGGAGGCCTGGAGCGCCGATCCGCACGTCCTGCGGGTCACCGAAGACCGCGCGATCGGCCTGGGCGCCTGCGACATCAAGGGCGCGGCCGCCGGGCTGCTCGCCGCCGCCGCGGTCACCAAGGGCGACGCCGCGTTCTTGTTCAGCACCGACGAAGAGGCCAACGATCCGCGTTGCATCGCCGGCTTCCTCGCCACCGATCACGGTTTCGACGAAGCCATCATCGCCGAGCCGACGATGTGCGAAGCGGTGCTCGCGCACCGCGGCATCAGCTCGGCGCTGCTGAAGTTCCGCGGTGTCGCCGGCCACGCCTCGGGCGCCAACGCGATGCAGACCAGCGCGTTGCACCAAGCGATCCGCTGGGGCGGCAAGGCGCTGGATTTCGTCGAATCCCAATCGCACCAGCGCTTCGGCGGCCTGACCGGCCTGCGCTTCAACATCGGCCGGGTCGAAGGCGGGATCAAGGCCAATATGATCGCGCCGAGCGCGGAGCTGCGCATCGGCTTCCGGCCGTTGCCCTCGCAGTCCATCGACGGCCTGCACGAAGGCTTCCGCGGCATGGCCGACGCCAGCGCCATCGAAAGCTACGAAGAAACCTTCCGCGGCCCCCCGCTGCCGGCCGGCGACGTCGCCACCGCCGAGCAGCGGCGCCTCGACGCACGCGACCTCGCCGACGCGCTCGACCTGCCGATCGGCAACGCGGTGGATTTCTGGACCGAGGCCTCGCTGTTCTCGGCCGGCGGCCTGACCGCGATGGTCTACGGCCCCGGCGACATCGCCCAGGCCCACACCGCCGACGAGTGGGTCGCCCTGGAACAGCTGCAACGTTACGCCGACAGCGTCGCCCGCATCATGGACAACAACGCGCAATGAGCATTTCGATGGACGCCCACCTGCAAACGCGACAGACCATCGTGCGCCTGCTTTCGAGCATGGCCAGCGCGAAGGAAATCTCGCAGTACCTCAAACGTTTCTCCCAGCTCGACGCCAAGCGCTTCGCCGTGGTCAAGGTCGGCGGCGCGGTGTTGCGCGACGACCTGGCCGCGCTGACCTCGTCGCTGGCGTTCCTGCAGGACGTGGGCCTGACCCCGATCGTGATCCACGGCGCCGGCCCCCAGCTCGACACCGAGCTCGCCGCGGCCGGGATCGAGAAGCGCACGGTCAACGGCCTGCGGGTGACCTCGCCGGAAGCGCTCGCGATCGTGCGCCGGGTGTTCCAGGCGCAGAACCTCAAGCTGGTCGAGGCACTGCAGACCGGCGACGCGCGCGCGACCTCGATCATCTCCGGCGTGTTCGAGGCCGATTACCTCGACCGCGACACCTATGGCCTGGTCGGCGAGGTGCGTGCGATCAACCTGGCGCCGATCGAGGCCAGCCTGCAGGCCGGCTCGATCCCGGTGATCGCCAGCCTCGGCGAGACCGCCGGCGGCCAGATCCTCAACGTCAACGCCGATTTCGCCGCCAACGAACTGGTGCAGGTGCTGCAGCCGTACAAGATCGTGTTCCTGACCGGCACCGGCGGCCTGCTCGACGACGAAGGCCGGGTCATCGACTCGATCAATCTGTCGACCGAGTACGAACACCTGATCGAGCAGCCTTGGATCAACGGCGGCATGCGGGTCAAGATCGAGCAGATCAAGGACTTGCTCGACAAGCTGCCGCTGACCTCGTCGGTGTCGATCACCAAGCCGGCCGAGCTCGCCAAGGAATTGTTCACCCACAAGGGCTCGGGCACCCTGGTGCGGCGCGGCGAACGCGTGCTGCAGGCCGAGCGTTGGGATCAGCTCGACCTGGTGCGGCTGCGCAGCCTGATCGAGTCGGCGTTCGGGCGCAAACTGGTCGGCGACTATTTCGACACGACCACACTCAAGCGCGCCTACGTCAGCGAGAACTATCGCGCCGCGGTGATTCTGATCGAGGGCAGCGGGCATACCTACCTGGACAAGTTCGCGGTGCTCGACGACGCCCAGGGCGAAGGCCTCGGCCGCGCGGTCTGGCAGGTCATGCGCGAGCAGAACCCGAGCCTGTTCTGGCGCTCGCGCCACGGCAATCCGGTCAATCCCTTCTATTACGCCGAGTCCGACGGCTGCTACAAGCAGGAGAAGTGGAAGGTGTTCTGGTACGGCATGAACGGCTTCGACGAGATCGCCGAATGCGTGGCGTTTTCGTCCCGGCGCGACCCGACCCTGCAGGACTGAGCCCATGAACGAAGACGGCACCGCCGCCGCCTGGCATCGGCCGATCCGCTTGAGCGGCCGGCACGTCACCCTTGAGCCGCTGAGCTATGCGCATGCCGACGGCCTGCGCGTGGCCCTGGCCGACGGCGAGCTGGCGCGCGCCTGGTACACCAACGTGCCGGCGCCGGAAGGCGTCGAAGCCTATGTCGACGCGGCGCTGGCGATGCAGGGGCGTGGCGCGGCCTGGGCCTATGCGGTGCTCGACGCGGACGGCGAGGTGGTCGGCAGCACCCGCTACTACGACATGGACGCGAGCGTGCCGCGGCTGCAGATCGGCTACACCTTCTACGCGCCGCGGGTGCAGCGCACCGGCCTCAACACCGAGGCCAAGTTGCTGTTGCTGGCCCATGCCTTCGAGTCGCTGGAGTGCATCGCGGTCGGGTTCGAGACCAGCTGGTTCAACCTGGCCTCGCGCACCGCCATCGCGCGCCTCGGCGCCAAGCAGGACGGCGTGCTGCGCAACCACCGCCGCCACGCCGACGGCAGCCGCCGCGACACCGTCGCCTTCTCGATCATCGACAGCGAATGGCCGGCGGTGAAACGCAACCTGCAGTACAAGCTCGAACAGCATGCTTCCGGAGGCAAGACCCATGGCTAAGACCCTAGGCATCGTCGGCGCGCGCGGCCATGTCGGCGCCGACCTGATCCGGCTGATCGCCGCGCATCCGCAATTCGAACTGGCCTTCGTGTCCTCGCGCGAACTCGTCGGGCAGCCGGTCGCCGAGCACATCCCCGAATACGCCGCGAAAGGCGGCGACCTGCGCTACAGCTCGCCGAGCCACGAAGCGCTGCCGGGCCTCGGCGCCGACGCGATCGTGCTGGCCCTGCCGAACGGCAAGGCGGCGCAGTGCGTGGCCGCGTTCGATGCGGCCGGCGCCGATCCGGTGCTGATCGATCTGTCGGCCGATTACCGTTTCGACGACCACTGGTACTACGGCCTGCCGGAGTTGACCCGCGCCCAGTACCACGGCCAGCGTCGGATCAGCAATCCGGGCTGCTACGCCAGCGCCATGCAGCTGGCGATTGCGCCGCTGCTCAACGTGCTCGAAGGCCCGGTGCAGTGCTTCGGCGTGTCCGGTTATTCCGGCGCCGGCACCTCGCCCTCGGACAAGAACGACCCCGACAAGCTGCGCGACAACCTGATGCCGTATGCGTTGACCGGGCATATGCACGAGCGCGAAGTCACCCGCCACCTGGGCCATCCGGTCGAGTTCATGCCGCACGTGGCCGCGCATTTCCGCGGCCTGACCATCACCTCGAACCTGCATCTGTCGCGCCGCTTCGAGCGCGAGGAACTGGTCGAGCACTATCACCGCCATTACGACGGCGAGCCGATGGTGCGGGTGCAGGAAGAGGCGCCCTGGGTCAGCGCCATCGCCGGCAAGCACCACGTCGACATCGGCGGCTTCGGCATGTCCGAAGACGGCCGCCGGGTGGTGGTGGTATCGACCCTGGACAACCTGCTCAAGGGCGCGGCGACCCAGGCCCTGCAGAACCTCAACCTGGCGTTCGGCTTCGACGAGCTGACCGGCATCGAGGTGGAGTCGCGACCCCGGCCATGACGCACCCGCTACGCGGTTCCCCCCTCCTTTTGCCGATGGGGGAGGGGAGCGGCAAGGGTTGATGGTCGTCAGTCGCGTCGAAACCCCCAGGAGCAAGTCGTCATGCGTCTCTCGCGTTACCTGTTGCCGACATTGAAGGAAAACCCCGCCGACGCGCAGATCGCATCGCATCGGCTGATGCTGCGAGCGGGGCTGATTCGCCAGGAGGCCGCGGGCATCTATTCCTGGCTGCCGGCCGGCCTGCGGGTGTTGCGCAAGATCGAGGCCATCGTTCGCGACGAGATGAATCGCGCCGGCGCGCTCGAGTTGCTGATGCCGACCCTGCAGCTCGCCGATCTGTGGCGAGAGAGCGGCCGCTACGACGCGTACGGCCCGGAGATGCTGCGGATCAAGGACCGGCACGAGCGCGAGCTGCTGTACGGGCCGACCAACGAGGACATGATCACCGCGATCTTCCGCGCCAACGTGCGGTCGTACCGCGCCCTGCCGATGAACCTGTACCACGTGCAGTGGAAGTTCCGCGACGAGCAACGGCCGCGGTTCGGGGTGATGCGCGGGCGCGAGTTCCTGATGAAGGACGCGTATTCCTTCGATCTGGACGAGGCCGCGGCGCGCCGTTCCTACCGGCGCATGTTCGTCGCCTACCTGCGCATTTTCGCCCGCATGGGCATCCGCGCGATCCCGATGCGCGCCGAAACCGGCCCGATCGGCGGCGACCTGTCGCACGAGTTCCTGGTGCTGGCCCAGACCGGCGAGTCGGCGGTGTACTGCGATCGCGCCGTGCTGGATCTGCCGATCCCGGGCGACGACACCGACTACGAAGGCGACCTGGAACCGATCGTGCAGGCCTGGACCGCGCGCTACGCCGCGACCGAGGACGTGCACGACATCGAGCGCTTCGAGCGCGAGGTTCCGGCCGAACGACGCGTGCACACCCGCGGCATCGAGGTCGGGCAGGTGTTCTATTTCGGCACCAAGTATTCGGCGCCGATGAAGGCGCTGGTGACCACGCCCGAAGGCGACGAGCGCCCGATCCACGGCGGTTCCTACGGCATCGGCGTGTCGCGCCTGCTCGGCGCCATCATCGAGGCCGGCCACGACGACAACGGCATCGTCTGGCCCGATGCGGTCGCGCCGTTCCGGGTCGGCCTGGTCAATCTCGACCCCGCCGATGCCCAGGTCGAGGCCGCCTGCGTCGACCTGCAGGCGCAGCTCGAAGCGCGCGGCATCGACGTATTGCACGACGACACCCCCGAACGCGCCGGGGTCAAGTTCGCGCGCATGGACCTGCTCGGCCTGCCCTGGCAGGTCGTGGTGGGCCGGCGCGGACTCGATCGCGGTATCGTCGAACTCAAGCGCCGCGCGAGCGGCGAACGCAGCGAGCTGGCGCCGGGCGAGGTGCCGGCGTGGCTTGAAGCGAGGAACTTGTAGCTAGGAATTTGTAGCGAGGAACGAGTGAGAAGCGAGGAACGAGGAGCGAATGAAAGCGTTGCGTCCAGTTCCTAGTTCCTAGTTCCTAGTTCCTAGTTCCTCGCTCCTCGCTCCTCGCCCTACCCTCAACCCCCTCCAGCCCCCGCGAGCCGCCCCCCATGTCCGATCTGCTTTGGCAAAAACCCGGCGTCAAGGTCGACGCACGCATCCAGAACTTCCTCGCCGGCGAGGACGTGATCCTGGACCGCGAGTTCTTCCTGTTCGACATCCAGGCCAGCGCCGCCCACGCGCAAGGGCTGCAGCAGATCGGCATTCTCAGCGCCGACGAACTGGCCGGCCTGAGCCGCGAGCTCGAGGTGCTGGCCGAGGATTTCCGCGCCGGCCGCTTCGTCCTCGACGAGCGTTTCGAGGACGGCCATTCGGCGATCGAAGGCCGCTTGATCGAGCGGCTCGGCGACGCCGGCCGCAAGATCCACACCGGCCGCAGCCGCAACGACCAGATCCTGGTCGCGACCCGGCTCTGGCTCAAGGACCGGCTGTCGCGCCTGTACGCGCTGTGCCGCGAAACCGCCGAGGTCGCGCTGGCCCGCGCCGAGGCCGAAGCGCAGCTGCCGCTGCCGGGCTACACCCATCTGCAACGCGCGGTGGTGTCATCGGCCGGCATGTGGTGGGGCGCCTGGGCCGAGGGCTTCATCGACAACGCCGTGCGCGCGCAGCAGACCCTGGACTGGGTCGACGCCAACCCGCTCGGCAGCGCCGCCGGTTACGGCGTCAACCTGCCGCTGGCGCGCGACCACACTACCCAGGCGCTCGGCTTCGGCCGCCTGCAGGTGTCGGCCGCCTACGCCCAGCTGTCGCGCGGCAAGTTCGAGCTCGGCGCGATCGACGCCTTGTCGACCGCGGTGCTCGACCTGCGCCGCCTGGCCTGGGACCTGAGCCTGTTCACCACCGCCGAATTCGCCTTCGTCGCGCTGCCGGCCGAATACACCACCGGCAGCTCGATCATGCCGAACAAGCGCAACCCGGACGTGATCGAGCTGATGCGCGCGAGCTACGCCAGCGTCGCCGCGGCGCGTTCGGAGATCGAGCACCTGTTGTCCTTGCCGTCCGGCTACCACCGCGACCTGCAGTTCTCCAAGGGCGCGATCTTCCACGCCTTCGGCCGCGGCCTCGGTGCGCTCGAACTGCTGCCGGACCTGCTGCGCAACCTGGAGTGGAAGCCCGACAACCTGCGCGCCGCGCTCGACCCGTCGATGTACGCGACCGACCTCGCGGTCGATCTCGCCCGCCAGGGGCTGCCGTTCCGCGACGCCTACAAGCAGGCCGCCGATCCGGCGCGCTGGGCCGAAGGCGACCCCGAGGCCAGCCTGGCCGCACGCGTGTCGCCCGGCGCGTCCGCCGACCTGCGCCTGGACGTGCTGCGCAGACGCTTGCAGGCACTGACATGAGCGTCGCGGCAAAGGATTTCATCGCCCAGCCTTTGCCGAACTGGCGTCGCGCTGTGCTCAAGGTCGGCAGCAGTCTGCTGGCCGGGTTCGCCGACCAGGCCGGCGGCGGGCTCGACCCGCGCTATGCCGCCGGGCTGGCGCGATTCATCGCCGAGGCGCGCGCGCAACAGCGCGAAGTGGTGTTGGTCTCGTCCGGCGCGGTCGCGGCCGGGCGCAGCCGCATCGAGGCCGGCGGCAACGGCCTGGTGCTGCGGCAGGCGCTGGCCTCCCTGGGCCAGGCCTCGCTGATCGCGTTCTGGCAGGGGTTGTCGCCGGTGCCGGTCGCGCAGGTGCTGCTGACCCACGACGACCTGCGCAACCGCCGCCGCTATCTCAACGCACGCGCCTCCTTGCGCGAGCTGCTGAGGCTCGGCGCGCTGCCGGTCATCAACGAGAACGACACCGTCGCGGTCGACGAACTCAAGCTCGGCGACAACGACAACCTCGCCGCCGCCGTGGCGTCGCTGGTCGACGCCGACCTGCTGCTGATCGCGACCGACATCGGCGGCCTCTACAGCGGCCATCCGCAGCGCGACCCGTCGGCGCGGCCGATCGCGCAGGTCGCCGTGGTCACCCCGGAATTGCTCGACGCCGCCAGCGGCGGCGCCGGCGCGCTCGGCACCGGCGGCATGCGCACCAAGCTCGAAGCCGCGGCCAAGGCCGCCACCGCCGGCATCGCCACCGCGCTGTTCTGCGGCCGCGATGCCGACGTCGTCGCCGCGCTCGGCGAGGGCCGTTTGCACGGCACCCTGGTGGC
>NZ_JBPKJP010000083.1:0-18395 GCF_051217035.1 Lysobacter sp. 1R34A | reverse complement strand
GACCTGCAGCGTTGGTCGGAGCAGCGGCCGGTGCAGGCGCGCGGCGACGACCGGGCCTACCGCTGGCGGCGGGCGCTGCGCCGGCATTGGCCGGCTCTGGCCGCCACGGCGGCGATGCTGCTGCTCGCCAGCGGCATGGCCATCTATCATGTCGCCCGGCTCGGCGACGAGCTCGAGCGCACCCGCATCGCCCGCGACCAGGCCGCGGCCGCGCAAGCCAGGGCCGAGTCGCAGCGCGAGCAAGCGGCGGCGACCGCGGAATACTTCGTCGATCTGTTCAAGCAGGCCCGGCCGCGCGAGACCACCAGCGGCGAAGTCTCGGCGCGGGCGTTGATGGCGGGCAGCCTCGAAGAACTGATGGCCGACCGCAAGCGCGACCCGCTGGTGCGCGCATCGCTGTTGGCCGCGAACGCGCGCGCATCGAGTTACCTCGGTCGCGAGCCGGACGCCGAGCGCGCCGCGGCCGCGGCCATCGCGCTGTGGCAGGCGCATCCGGAAGCGGATCGCGAAACCCTGGTCAAGACCCGCTGGCGGCGCGTCGGCTACCTGCACCACCTGCAGCGCGACGCGGACGCCGAGCGCGAGTTGCGGACCGCCATCGCCGAAGCGGCGCGGATCGTGCCGCGCGATCCCGACCTGCGGACCAATCTCGAACTGGCGCGCGCCAACCTGGCCAGCAGCCGCGAGGACACCGGCGCGGCGCGCAGCGCTTACGCCGAAGTGCTGCGCCTGACCGCGCCTGCGCTGCGGCGCCCGCCGGCCTGCCGCGCGCATTACGGCGCGCTGGCCAACCTGGCGATGCTGGACATCGACGAGCACCGGCCGGTCGAAGCGGAGCGGCGTTTGCGCCGCGCCTTCGCGATGATCGGCCCCTGCGGCATCCGCGACCGCGCCGACGGACTGATCTTGCGTCGCGTGCTCGCGGTGGCGCTGATCGACCAGGCGCGGTTGGCGGAAGCGCGCAGCCTGATGAACGAGGTGCTGCGCGAATCGCGCGAGCATTTCGGTCCGACCGATTCGTTCCTGGCCCATGCCGTGTTCGTGCAGGCCTTGCTCGAGGTGATCGAACGCCAGCCGCAGGCGGCGCAGCCGTTGTTCGCCGAGTTGTCCCGCATCGACGAGGCGACCCTGCCGCCGTCGAGCCCCAGGCGCCACGCCGGCGCCGGCCTGCGTGCGCTCGCCCTGGTCGCCGACGCCGACCGCAGGCCAGCCGGCGACGAGGCGACGGCCGGAGCCCTGCTCGAGGCGGTGCGCACCCTGCAAACCATCGTCCGCCACGACACCGCTGCGACGCGGAAGTTTTCTGCGAACGAACGCGCCAGCCTGCGCTTCCATGTCCTTGCGCTGGCCTATGCGCAGTGCCGGCTCGACCCCTCGCCGCCGGCGCGTGCGAGCTTCGCCGCGGCGCGAACCGCCGCCGGCGTCATGCGGCCCTGGCGCACCCGCCTCGGCGAGGAGTGGAATCGGCGCTGCGGCGGCTGATCGGGTCGCCGATCTCCCCTGACATCCGGCGGGCGTTCGCTTGCCTATCGCATCCGGCCGCTGCCGGCCGCTGGCGGCCGGCCTGTCCCACTGGCGCGACGCGGCCAGACGCTGCCGAAGCCTCCGATCCGAGCGACCGCGCCGGCCATGTCAGGTTTCGCGGCCTCGTCTCGTACCCCTTATGCCACCGACGTGGCATCCCCTCGCTCAGGTATCGGGTCGTAACGGACTGCGACGACGCAACGGCAACGCATTCGCATCGAACACCGCTGCCTTCCATCAGGAGTTTTCTCATGCAGCTCACCTTTCATCGCAAACCGCGGCGGCGCCCGCCGCTGCTGTCGATCGCGCTCGGCGCGCTCTCGCTCGCTTTCGCCGCGAACGCGGCCCCGGCCACGGCTATGGCCGCGATCGACCCCGCATCGGTCGTGCAAGGCCGCACCAACACGCTCGCTTCGTTCAGCCCGACCCTGTACTCGGACGGCCTGCAACGCCAGTACCTGGTCAAGAACGGCCGCGTCTACAAGCGCACCGAACCCAACTGGAACACCTGGGAAAACATCACCGCGGCCTTCAACACCGTCCAGGAGGGCATCGGCGAGATCACCGCGTTCGACGTCGAGCTGTACCGCGACGGCCTGCACCGACAGTTCCTGACCCGCGGCGGCCACGTCTATCGGCGCATCCAGACCGGCATCGACCAGTGGGGCGCCTGGGAAAACATCGATGCGGCGTTCCCGGGTACGGGCAGCGAGCCGATCAGCTCGTTCTCGGTGGCGGTGTACGCCGATGGCCTGCAGCGCCAGTTCGTGGTGCGCGGCGGGCAGGTGTACCGCCGCACCCAGACCGCGAGCGGCGGCTGGCCGGCGTGGGAAGACATCACCTCGGTGTTCTCCGGCGTCGGCGGTTCCGAGTCGACCATCACCGCCTTTCACGTCGCACTCTATAGCGACGGCAAGCTGCGCCAGTTCCTGACCCGCGGCGACCAGGTCTATCGCCGCACCGAGCCGAACTGGAACACCTGGGAAGACATCTCGTCCCTGTTCGACGGCGTCGGCCGCTCCAGCGACCCGCGCGTCGACGAGCCCATCCACAAGCGGGTGATGGTGATCGAGTTCAATCCGACCATGCTGAGCATGGGCAGGCAACGCTTGAGCCGGGCGAAAGGCTGGTACGACCCGCGGGTGCTGGAGCAGCAGTACATCCAGTTCCTCGAACAGGCCAGCAGCCAGGTGGTGCAGTACTCGATCGCCAAGCATGTGTTCGTCGACGCGTTCCCGCCGCGCACCCAGAACCGGCCTTACGACGAAGCCGGCTACCTGAAGTGCCTGGACGACGAGCCCGATACCTGTCCGCTGGAGAACGACTTCGACTACGTCAGCGTGCTGCGCCAGTACGGCGTATGCGAGAAGGCCAATGCCGGCGAAATCGACGAACTGTGGCTGTGGGGCGGGCCGTACTTCGGCTACTTCGAAGCCAATATGGCCGGGCCCGGCGCGTTCTTTACCAATGGCGATCCGATCCCGCCCGAGCTCAGCAGCTGCCAGGTCAAGCTCAACATCATGGGCTTCAACTACGAGCGCGAGCCGGAGCGGATGCTGGAGGACATGGGGCATCGTGTCGAAGGCACGATGAAGCAGCGCTTCGGCCGCTGGGCGAACAGCCCGCCGGCACCGCCGCCGGCGATGTTCCCGCCCGATGCCAACCTGCTCGAACGCTTCACCGCGCGCGGCTTCGATGCCACCACCGCGGCCTGCGGCAACATCCACGGCAGCCTCAACAGCCCTCGGTACGACCCGGCCAACCGCTGGGGTTACGACTTCACCAACGGCCATTACGAGTACAACACCTGCGACGACTGGGAGAACTATCCCGTCCTGACCCCCGGCGCGACCACGCTCGACAACTGCACCAAGTGGGGCGGGCCGCGCTGCACCTTCCCGGACGGTCGCCCGGCGGCCGATCGCGGCTGGCATCTGTACTGGCTCGGCAAGGTGCCGAACTTCGTCGGCCGCCACCTCAACGTGCAGAACAACTGGTGGTGGTACGTGATGGATTGGGACGTGGTGGCGCCGTAAGCACCGCTTGCGGGCGCGACACTCCGGCGACGGGCGGGGCGCAAGCTCCGCCCGCTCGCCGTTCGCCGTTCGGCCCGCGCCGCTCAATCTGCCGGCCGATCGACCAAGGCGACCAGCTTCTTCGGCGCCAGCACGCAATAGCTCTCGGTCAACAGGTCGGCGACCTCGTCCCAATCGGTGGCGCCGCCGAGGCTCATGCCGACGATGTTGGGAAACCACACCGGGCGGAAGAACGGTGGGCGCTTGAAGCGCGGCGCATCCGCACGCGGCAAGGGCAGGCGAAAGGTCAACAGCGTCGCCGGCCCTTGCGTGGCCGCGGCCTGTGCGTAGGCCGGCGGCCAGCCCGCGGCGACCGTCAGCACATGGGCGAAGTTCTTCTTGCCGATCATCCAGCGCGTGCCGACCCAGGCGCGCTCTTCATGAGCCTCGGGCAAGCCGAGGCAGATCGACGATAGTCGGGCGACGATCTCGGCGGCGACATCGGGGTGGTCGGCCATGGCTCGGTCTCGACAGCGGGGCAAAGCGAATACTGCCAGCTCCGCCCCGAATGCGGCCACGGCCCCCTTCAGCCGTAAACGATCGCGACGATCCCGTTGGGGCTGGAGACCTGTTCCACCATCACTCCGGTGACGCCCCCTTCGTAGAACACCTCGCGCAGCGGTGCGTGATTGCGGTCGTCGAAACCGGAGGCTATGCCGCGGTCCTGGGCGTAGTACTGGCAGTACATGGGCGGCGGATCGTCTCTTTTGCGCTGCGCGGTCACGGCGATGTAGAAGCCTTCCAGCGATTGGTAACCGACGCCGCCGAACAAGGTGAAACCCACACAGTCGTAGTTCTTCTTGTCGACCGGGTTCATGATCGGCTTGGGCGCCGGTATCGTGGCCGACAGCGGCAGGACGTTGGGAATGCCGTTCGGGCCGAAACGGAAATCGATGTTCTCCAGGTCGGTGGAAGCGGTGTTGAACACCATGCCCTGGAGGTGCAGTTTGATATCGAACAGTTCGATCAAATCCATCGCCAGTGCGTACAGGCTGATGCCGATGCCGATCTCGGTCATCGCCGCGCCGGCGATGCCTTCGATCAGGTCGGTGATGAGATCGTTGCCGGGGCCGCCGGAATTGCCGGGGATGTCGGGCAGGGTGAATTCCCGGGTCGAGACGATGCCGGTCGCATTCTGGTAAGCCGTCAGCAGCGCCATCATGTTCACGTTCGGATGCAGGCCTTCCTTGAACGCTTCATGCGCTGCGGTCATGTTGGTCAGGAAGGTCGTCACCGCGCCGGGCGCGGTATGCGGATTCCTCAGGCCCGCGATGAGCGCCTTGAAGGCTGCGCTGTCCTTTCTGACCCAGGTGACGTGCGAGTACTGGCGATCCGGGTAGCTCATGGTCGTGTCCTTGCGGGCAATGGGACGAGGCGAAGCGCTCGGGCGCATTGCGCGCGAGCGCGGCGGCTGTGGCGGGAGTCGGGTCTGATTCTGGTTGCGGCGCGAGACGGGAGTTCTCGCCCTGGCTCGGCGTTACTCGCCCGGTAAACGTTCCTCGACGTTTCGGGAGCGGGCGGCCCGGCTTCGTGCGTGTTAACGGGGCGGGCCAGGGCAAGCGGCCATTCGCAGCGCCATGTCCTAGCCGGATGCACCGGAATGGGCCGGCGTTTCCAGGCCCGCCGCAACCCTCGCCGACGCCGCCGGCGCTTTGCACTAGTATGGTGCAATGCCCCCCGATCCCCTGCCCACGCCGGATCTCAGTCTCGACAGCCTGACCACGCCGATGGCCTGGAGCGACGCGGCCGGCGCGATCCTGGGCTGCAATACGGCGTTCTCGCGCTGGTTCGGGATCGGCGCGCGGCGCCTGCTGGGCTGGACCCTGGCCGGGCTCGATGCCGGCGACGGGCGCCTGGCCCTGGCCCTGACCCGCCAGGGCGGCGACGAGGCGCCGCTGCGGATGCGGCGGATGCGCCTGCGTTATGCCAACGGCGAGGACCGCTTCGCCGACCTGTGGCTGAGCCGTCGCGACGACGGCGGCTGGCTGCTGGAGGCGCATCCGGTCGACGAATTTCCTGGCGACGACCCGGCCTTGCTGTTGCCGTCGGCGCTGTCGGCCTCGTTGAAGGGGCTGGCACACGAGCTGCGCAATCCTCTGGCCGGGCTCAAGGGCGCTTCGCAGCTGTTGGCGCGCCGGGCCGAGGACGCCGAGTCGCGCGAGTTGATCGAGCTGATCGACAGCGAGGTCGAGCGCCTGACCGAACTGGTCGACCGCCTGTTGAACCCGTCGCCGCCGCGGCCGCACGCCTTGCTCAACATCCATGCCGTGCTCGAACGCGTGCTGCGCCTGGCCGAGGCCGATGCCGGCTGGGCGGTGCGGCTGGTGCGCGACTACGACCCCAGCCTGCCCGAATTCGCCGGCGACGCCGACCGGCTGATGCAGGCGGTATGGAACCTGGTGCGCAACGCGATCGAGGCCAAGGCCACTCACGTCAACCTGCGCACGCGCATCGAACGCGGCGTGCGCATCGCCGACACCGTGCATCCGATCGCGCTGCGCCTGGAGATCATCGACGACGGCCACGGCGTGCCCGACGAACTGGCCGAGCAATTGTTCCTGCCGCTGGTGTCGGGCCGCGCTGAAGGCAGCGGCCTGGGCCTGGCCCTGGCCCAGCAGGTCTCGCGCGAGCATCGCGGCTCGCTGGCCTATCGCTCGCGGCCCGGCCACACCGTATTCACCCTGTTGCTGCCGATGCAGATCGAAGCCGAAGAGGACGCGACATGAGCGCTGCACGCATCTGGGTCGTCGACGACGACCGTTCGGTCCGCTTCGTGCTGTCGACGGCGCTGCGCCAGGCCGGCTACGACGTCGACGGGTTCGAAAACGCCGGCGATGCGCTCGAAGCCCTGGATCAACGCGGCGTGCCGGACCTGTTGTTCACCGACGTGCGCATGCCCGGCGACGGCGGCCTGGTGCTGCTGGAGAAACTCAAGGCGCGCGCCCCGTCGCTGCCGGTCGTGGTCATGAGCGCCTACACCGACGTCGCCAGCACCGCCGGCGCGTTTCGCGGCGGCGCCCAGGAATTCCTGTCCAAGCCCTTCGATCTCGACGATGCGGTGGCCCTGGCCGCGCGCACCCTGGCGGCGAGCGAACCGCAGGAGCAGGCGAGCGCGGTCGCCGACGGCGGCGCCGACGACAGCCTGATCGGCGACACCCCGGCGATGCTGACCCTGTTCCGCGCGATCGGCCGCCTGGCCCAGGCGCCGTTGTCGGTGCTGATCACCGGCGAGACCGGCACCGGCAAGGAGCTCGTCGCACGCGCGCTGCATCGCGAGTCGCCGCGCGCCTCGCGCCCGTTCGTCGCGCTCAACACCGCGGCGATTCCGGCCGAGCTGCTGGAAAGCGAATTGTTCGGCCACGAGGCCGGCGCCTTCACCGGCGCACAGCGGCGCCATGTCGGACGTTTCGAGCAGGCGCACGGCGGCAGCCTGTTTCTCGACGAAATCGGCGACATGCCGCTGCCGCTGCAGACGCGCTTGCTGCGGGTGCTGGCCGAAGGCGAGTTTTTCCGGGTCGGCGGCCGCGAACTGATCCGCGTCGACGTGCGGGTGATCGCCGCCACCCATCAGGACCTGGAAACCCTGGTCGCGCAGGGCCGGTTCCGCGCCGACCTGCTGCATCGCCTCGACGTGGTGCGGCTGCGCTTACCGCCGCTGCGCGAGCGCCGCGCCGACGTGCCGCAACTGGCCGAACGCTTCCTGGCCTCGGCCGCGCTGCGTTTCGCCGCCCCGGCCAAGCGGCTGTCCAAGCCGGCGCTCGAACGCTTGATGGCGCACGACTGGCCCGGCAACGTGCGCGAACTCGAGAACGTGTGCTGGCGCCTGGCGGCGCTGGCGCCGGGCGAGACCATCACCCGCCAGGACATGGACGACGTGCTCGGCGTCGCGACCCAGGCCGCGGCGGGCGCCACCGAGTGGGAAGCGCAGCTGTCGAGCTGGGCGCGCGCGCAGCTCGCCGAGGGGCGCGCCAATCTGCACGCCGACGCACGCGAGCGCTTCGATCGCGCGCTGCTGGAAGCCGCGCTCGAACACACCGGCGGGCGCCGCACCGAAGCGGCGACGCGGCTCGGCCTGGGGCGCAACACCTTGACCCGCAAGCTGGGGCCCGGGCGGCGCGGGGGTTAGCGCATCCGCGGTTCGAGCGCGGGTGCGACGCAGTCGCCGCAGTATCGTCGCGAACATGCCGCGGTTGGCGGAATGCCACCGGCGAACGCGCGAGGCCGGTATTCGTGCCCATAATCGCCGATGCCCGTTGCGATGCCGACGGTGCGGCTGCGCGTTTCACTCGCGCTGAACCTGCGCCGGGCTAGCGTCGAATCACCTTCTACCGTGCGCCTGTCCGGCGCCGACGACAGGAGTTCCGCATGAATCCGATCCTTCGCCTCTCCATCGCCGCGGCGGTGCTCGCGCTCGCCGCATGCGGCGGCCAGACCACGCGTCCGACCCCGCCGGCCCCGCCCGCCGGTCCCAAGCCGGTGTCGACGGCCCAGGCCGGCCAGGTCGTGCTCGCTTCGGCCTCCGGCAGCCTGGTCAGCGGCAAGCTGGCGCTGCGGCCGATGGGCGACGGCGTGCATTTCACCGGCGAGATCGGCGGCCTGACCCCGAACAGCTCGCATGCGATTCACGTGCACGAAAAAGGCGACTGCAGTGCGGCCGATGCCAGCAGTGCCGGCGGCCATTTCAACCCGGTCGGCCAGCCGCACGGGCAGGTCGGTCACGGCCCGCACCATGCCGGCGACATGAACAACATCGTTGCCGACGCCGAAGGCGTGGCCAAGGTCGACGTGCACGCCAGCGGCGTGACGCTCGGCGGCAATGCAATGAACGATGTCGGCGGCCGCGCAGTGATCGTGCATGCCTCGGCCGACGACTACCGCAGCCAGCCGGCCGGCAATGCCGGTGCGCGCCTGGCCTGCGGAGTGATCAAGATCCTGCGCTGAGCCGGGTCCGGTAACGCGGTGCAAGCGGCGGCGCCCTGTGCGGGCGCTGTCGCCTTATCCTGTCCGCTCTCCATTCGCGAACTCCGCCATGACACGCCTGCGCATCCGCGACGCCGTTCCGACCGACCGCGACCTGATCGCCGAGTGGATGATCGCGATGGCCTGGGAGACCGAGCACAAGCGCCTCGACCCCGACACCGTGCGGGCCGGCGTCGCCGCCGGCCTGGCCGATGCGGCCAGGGCGCGTTACTTCGTCGCCATGCGCGAAGCCGATGTCGGCGGCCACGAGACCATCGCGGTGCCGGCCGGCACCCTGATGCTGACCCACGAATGGAGCGACTGGCGCAACGGCGACTGGTGGTGGATCCAGAGCGTGTACGTAGCCGAAAACCACCGCCGCCAGGGCGTCTACCATGCCTTACACAGTCACGTCGCCGGGCTCGCGCAGGCGACCCCGGGCGTGGTCGGCCTGCGCCTGTACGTCGAGCGCGCCAACGCGAATGCGAAGCAGACCTACGCCGCGATGGGCATGGCCGATGCGGGCTACGACATATACGAGCAGCTCACCTGATGCGGCGATGGCGACGGCGCCGGGCAGCGGCCGCGTAGCGGTTCTGCGATAACCGACGTTCGGAAAGTCGTGTTGATGGAGCGTCGACGGTGCGCTTACCGGTCGCGGCTTGCGCCGCTCCTGGCTGGGTGCTCGGCGATATCGGCAGCAAAGGCGTAGCAGCGGCGCAAGCCGCGGCCGCGTGCAGGCACGTGCGAACGACGCTGCATGGCCTCGATGCGTTATGCGGCGATGGCTCGCCGCCGGGTCAAAGCTGGCCGGCTTCGCTCTCGCCGTCGCAATGCACGAACGTCACCGGCACCGCGTGGGCGCCCAGCACGGCCGAGATCTGCCTCAGGCGGGCCTCGAAGTGCTGGTAGCGGCGATTGAGCTTGTCGCGGCATTCGTCGGTGTTGCACGGCGCTTCGGGCGCGTAGCGGGCATGCCAGGCGGCCGGCGAGAACAGCGCGATGCGGGCCTCGCCTTCGCTGTAGTGGATCAGCGGTTCGGGGCGCGCATCCAGCCATTCCTCACCGTCGGGCTGCAGCAGGGCGGTTTCGAGCAGCGGCCACAGCGGGCCGAGGCCGGCGTGTTCGTACTGCATCGCCATCATCGCGGCGAGGTCGTGCACGGTCAGGTAACGGGCGTGCTCGACCTGCAGGCCAAACGCGGCCTGGGCCGCCAGCGCGGTGCCGGCGCCGGCCATGCCGCGTTCGAGCAGGCTCGATTCGAGGATCTCGCCGACGCGGGCGACGACTTTGGCCTCGCCGCTGAGCACGAACGGCACCAGCCGCAACGGGCCGCCGGCGAAGTCGGGCGAGGGCGCCAGGGCGCCGGGCAGGCGTTCGTCGTGGGCGCCGAAGGCGATCACCCGGGCGGCCGAGGCGGCGGCGCGGTCGCGCGGCGCGTTGGCGGCCAGTTCGTCGAGCTCGCGGTGCAACGGCCAGCCCGGGCGCAGCAGCTCGACCGGGTCGTAATGCGCGCCGACGGTGATCAGGTCCAGGCCGCCGGCCTCGGCGGCGAAGCTGGCCAGGTCGCGCGCGATCTTTTCCGACAGCGCCCCGGCATCCTGGAGCGGCAAGGCGGTGCGGTCGACCGCGGCGTCGCCCTTGAGCTCCAGCGCGAGCGCGCCGAGGACATGCAGGGGCGCCGGGGGAGCGCTGGCGGGACGGCTGGCTGAGGTCATGATCACTGAGGATACGCTGGCGTTTGGTAGAGCGCGTGTGCAGCGCTACACTGGGCGCCATTATGCCCGCTCCGCCGCGGCGGGTCGGTTCGAAACTCCCTGTGAGGTGTACCGATGCGTCAAAACCGTCCCGTCGCCGTGCTCGGTGGCGTGCGTATTCCGTTCTGTCGCCAGAACACCGCCTATGCGGACGTCGGCAACCTCGGCATGTCGGTGCGCACGCTCGGCGCGTTGGTCGAAAAGTTCGGCCTGCACGGGCAACAGCTCGGCGAAGTGGCGATGGGCGCGGTGATCAAGCACAGCAGCGACTGGAACCTCGGTCGCGAGGCGGCGCTGTCGTCGGGGCTGTCGCCGCTGACCCCCGGCATCACCCTGCAGCGCGCCTGCGGCACCTCGCTGGACTCGATCATCACCGTCGCCAACAAGATCGCCCTGGGGCAGATCGACGTCGGCATCGGCGGCGGTTCCGACACCACCTCGGACGTGCCGATCGTCTATGGCAAAAGCCTGCGCCGGCGTCTGCTGGAAGCCGCGCGCGCGCGCGGCACCAAGGAAAAGCTGGCCGCGTTCAAGGGTTTCAGCCTGCGCGAGCTCAAGCCCGAGTTCCCCGGCGTGGCCGAGCCGCGCACCGGCAAGAGCATGGGCGAGCACTGCGAGGACATGGCCAAGCAGTGGAACATCTCGCGCGATTCGCAGGACGAGTGGGCGCTGTCCTCGCACCAGAAGCTCGCCGCCGCCTACGAGCGCGGTTTCTTCGAAGACCTGGTGGTGAGCTTCCGCGGCGTGTCGCGCGACAACAACCTGCGCGCCGACAGCAGCCTGGAAAAGCTCGCGACCCTGAAGCCTGCGTTCGACAAGACCTCCGGCCGCGGCACCCTGACCGCGGCCAATTCCACGCCGCTGACCGACGGCGCGGCGGCCTGCCTGCTGGCTTCGGAAGAATGGGCCCAGGCGCATAACCACGAAGTGCTGTGCTACTTGCGCGATGCGCAGGTCGCCGCGGTCGATTTCGTCCACGGCGAGGGCCTGCTGATGGCGCCGACCGTGGCCGTGCCGGAGATGCTCAAGCGCAACGGCCTGACCCTGCAGGATTTCGACCTGTACGAGATCCACGAAGCCTTCGCCGCCCAGGTGCTGTGCACCCTGCGCGCCTGGGAGAGCGAGGACTACTGCAAGACCCGACTCGGCCTGGACGCGCCGATGGGCCGGATCGACCCGGCCAAGATCAACCCGAACGGTTCCTCGCTGGCGGCGGGCCATCCCTTCGCCGCGACCGGCGCGCGCGTGGTCGCCACCGCCGCCAAGGAGCTCAAGCAGCGCGGCGGCGGCCGTTGCCTGGTGTCGATCTGCACCGCCGGCGGCATGGGCGTGGTGGCGATTCTAGAGCGTTGATGGGTGGGCGCCGTTGCCTGCGCCCCTTACTCGTCTTTGCAGGTCGTCGGCGGTAGCTGGCGGAGGAGCTGTGATCCGCTTTGCTGCTCACTGCTCACTGCTCACTGCTCACTGCTCACTGCTCACTGCTCACTGCCGTGCCGCTCTGCCGGTCAAATATAGACCCGTAGGGCGGCCCGCAGGGATGCGGGCCGTGCGCAAGCAGGCCATGGATGGCCTGTCTGGAGCGTCCCTGCGTCGGCATCGCGCTTGCGGGCTCTTGATCCGAAACAGAAGGCACTTTTCTTTGGTTACTTTCTTTTGTTGCTTCAGACAAAAGAAAGTAACCCGCCGCTTTAGTGGCGGAAGCTTTGGGTTTGATCCCGATCCCGATCCCGATCCCGATTGATTGGATGATCCGCCGCAAGATCGTTGCAGCGCAGTCGCGGCTTGCGCCGCTCCTGCCCTCGCGAAAGGACGTCGCTTCGATGAACGCCATTGGCATTGTTGCCTCTGCGCGTCCCTTGGTCGCGGCTTGCGCCGCTCCTACCTGGCGACAGCGGGCCGCTTCGGCGGATGACGATGGCCTCGTCGCCTCTGCGCGTTCCGCGGTCGAGACTCACGTCGCTCCTACACAGGGGAGCCCGTGCGACGCAGTGACGCGAACCGATCCCTTGTAGGAGCGGCGTAAGCCGCGACCACGGGACGGCTAGAAACCGCATCGCCGTCGTCATCGATCGAGGTCACGACCCGTCGCGAGGGTAGGAGCGGCGTAAGCCGCGACCACGGGATGGATAGAAACCGCATCGCCGTCGCCATCGATCGAGGCCACGACCCGTCGCGAGGGCAGGAGCGACGCAAGTCGCGGCCACGGGACGGATAGAAACCGCATCGCCGTCGCCATTGATCGAGGCCACGCCCCGTCGCGAGGGTAGGAGCGGCGTAAGCCGCGACCAAGGGATGAATAGAAACCGCATCGCCGTCGCCATCGATCGAGGCCACGCCCCGTCGCGAGGGTAGGAGCGACACAAGTCGCGACCACGGGACGGATAGAAACCGCACCGCCGTCGCCATTGAGCGAGGCCACGCCCCGTCGCGAGGGTAGGAGCGGCGTAAGCCGCGACCACGGGATGGATAGAAACCGCATCGCCGTCGCCATCGATCGAGGCCACGCCCCGTCGCGAGGGCAGGAGCGACGCAAGTCGCGGCCACGGGACGGATAGAAACCGCATCGCCGCCATTGATCGAGGCCACGCCCCGTCGCGAGGGTAGGAGCGGCGTAAGCCGCGACCGCGCCGTCTCCGGTTGCGGCGCTTCTTGCTGCAGGCGGTGAAGCAAGATCAACAGCAAAGCCTCCGCCCCTAAGGGTGCGGGTAACTTTCTCGTCCAAAGCAACAAAAGATAAGTGCTTCTCCCTGCAAGGGCACCAGCCCGCACGATCGGTGTCGACGCCGGGATGCTCCAGACAGGCCATCCATGGTGCTTGCGCACGGCCCGCATCCTTGCGGGCCGCCCTACGAGTCTGCTTTTGACCGGCAAAGCGGCAAAGCGGCAGATCAAAATCTCCGCAACCGCAACCGCAACCGCAACCGCAACCGCAACCGCAACCGCAACCGCAACCGCAACCGCAATGCATCGGCGCCGGACCTTCTGTGCGTCAGCGACTGCGGTGCAGTCGCCGCAACGCCTTTCGATCGTTCCCGAACGCTTCCTTCTCCCGCTTGCGGGAGAAGGTGGCCCGAAGGGCCGGACGGGCGACATCCGATGGATCGCCCTCACCCCAACGGCCGAAGCGCGAGACGCTTCAGCCCTCAGGCCGGCGGCGCGCCGCGGCTGGTGCCGGGGATGTATTGCGGCGGCCAGATCGAGCTCGGCGGCGTGGTGCCCTTGGCCTGCATCTGCGCCCGCAGTTCGGCATCGAGTACGAGTTGCTGCATCGCGAAGGCCGGGTTGCCGGCGAGGTTCGTGTTCTGCTGCGGGTCGGCGCCCAGGTCGTACATCTCCCAATCGCCGCCCTGGCTCGGGTCGGTCGCCGATCCGTACACCGCGTACGTCCACTGCGACGAGCGGATCGCGCGGATCAGGCTCGGGCCGTCCCCGGCGATGTCGTCGTAGGTGTAGTGCACGTAGTCCTGCACCGAGCTGCTGCTGCCGTCGAGCACCGTGCTCAGGTCGGTGCCGGCCAGGTCCGCGAACTGGCCGCTCACCCCGAGCAGGCTGGCCAGGGTCGGCAACAGGTCGACCGAACTCGCCAGGGCCGGGGTGGTCTGCGGTTGCGGCCAGGCGACCGGGTTGGAGAACAGCAGCGGCACGTGGATCGCCTCGTCGTAGGCGCTGACGAATTTCTCGACCATGCCGTGCGAAAGGCCGAGTTCGCCGTGGTCGGCGAAACGCACGATCAGGCTTTGCCGGATCAGCTCGCTGCCCATCGCGTCGAGCACCTGCAGGATCTGCGAATCGACGTATTCGAGCAGATAGGCGTAGAAGTCGACGAAATCCTGCTGGCTGGCCTGGCCTTCGCTCATCTGGCTCCAGGTGAAGCTCGATTGTGCGCGCGGCTTGGTCGACAGGTCTTCGCCGGCATTGGCCGGAATCGGCGCGTCGCTGAGGCTGTAGACACCCTGGTCGTAGAAGGTCGCGGCCTCGTTCAAGTACCCCAGGTGCGCGTCGTGCGGATTGACCAGCGACACCACCAGACAGAACGGCCCGGCCGGCGGCGCTTGCAGGAAGGCGCGGGCGTCGGCGACGTAGCGCTGGTCGTTCTGGTTCGGTTGCGCGGGCTGGCCGGGTGGTCGCAACGGCTGCGGGGGGATCAGGGTGCCGCCGCCGAGGAAGGTGGTGCCGAGGTTGAGGCCGGCGTCGTTCGGGTCCCAGCTCTGGAAGCCCCAGGGCTGCAGGTCGGTGCTCAGGGTGCCGGGTTCTTCGCCGCCGAGCAGGTGCCACTTGCCGATCCAGTAGCAGTCGTAGCCGGCGGCCTTGAGCACGGTGGCGAGGTTGGGCACGCCGTTGGGGAAATACGGCGGTAGCGGGACGTCCGGCAGCGGCAAGGCCTGTTCGCCCGTGGTCGTGCAGCCGGTGCGCGCCGGGTACTGGCTGGTCAGGAAGGTCGCGCGGCTCGGCGAGCACATGCAGGCGCCGGTGAAGGCATTGGCGAACTCGATGCCGTTGGCGGCGAGTTGGCGCATTGCCGGCATCTTCGCGGCGAGCCTGGGCCGATAAGCCGCCGGCCACTGCTGCAGGCTGCGCTCCTGGTCGGTGACGATCAGGATCAGGTTGGGCTTGTTGCCGTTCGCAAACAGATCGCTCAGGGCCATGACGGTCGCTCCGTGAAGTGCAAGCTCAAACGGGCGATGCCGCGCGCTCAGGCCGGGACATGCGGCGTTGCGATCCCGAGCCGTGATCTCGGTCACGCCATGATGGCGTGAGGCGGGTTCGGTCCGATCGCCTGCGTGAAGCCCGGACCTTTTTAGACCGTTCCGTGACCGGCGTCGCCCGGATTCACGAAAGTCGGGTTGCGGGTGCTGGTCCCTCCTCCATGCGCGGTGGTACGGTCGTTGCGCAACAAACCATACGCAAACGTATCCAATCGTGCTGATCAATCCTTGGGAGGGGATGAACTCATGCGCAGACTCTGGTCGTGGTTCGTGTCGTGGTCGGTGTCGTGTCTGGCCCTGTTCGTCGTCGCGCTGCCGGTCGCGGCGGGCGGCTTCACAGGCAGTTACCAGCGTATTCCCGGCTGGGATGGGGCCGAGATGGGCGCCTTCGTCATGGTGCCCAAGGATCAGGGACCGGGTCCGTTCCCGCTCGTGGTGATGCCGGCCAGCTGGGCCGTGCCGAACCTGGAATACGTCGGCCGCGGCGGCCTCCTCGCGAGCCAGGGCTATGTGGTGGTCAGCTATACCTCGCGCGGGTTCTGGGACTCGGCCGGGCAGATCGACATCGCCGGCCCCGGCACCGTCGAGGACGTCAGCTCGGTGATCGATTGGGCGCTCGCGCACACGCCGTCGAACCCGGCGCGGATCGGCGCCAGCGGCATTTCCTACGGCGCCGGCATCAGCCTGCTCGCGGCCGAGCGCGACCCGCGCATCAAGGCGGTCGCGGCGCTGAGCGGCTGGGCCGACCTGGAAGCCTCGCTATACGCCAACCGCACCGTCAGCCAGCAGGGCGCAGCCTTGCTGGTGGTGGCCGGCAACCTCACCGGCCGGCCCGGCCCGGAGCTGGCCCAGGCCAGCGCGCGCATGGCCTTCGGCGACTTCGACGGCGCCGTCGCCGGCCTGCTGCCGGTGATTCCGCAGCGCAGCCCGGTCACCGAGGCGGCGGCACTGAACCGCAACGGCACCGCGGTGCTGCTCGCCAACGCCTTCAACGACAGCCTGTTCACCCCGGGCCAATACATCGACTTCTACAACGGCCTCAGCGGTCCGAAACAATTGCTGTTCACTCATGGCGACCACGCCACGGTCGAAGCGCCCGGCGCGCTCGGCCTGCCGAACGAGATCTACGACGCGGTCGGGCGCTGGTTCGACCATCACCTCAAGGGCGCGGCCAACGGCGTCGATCGCGAATCGCCGGTGCGGCTGAAGTCGCAGGACGGCGACTGGCGCGGCTATGCCGACTGGAACGCGGTGCAGCGCGGCGCGACCGTGTATGCGTTGAGCCGGCCGACCGGGCTGCTGGCGCCGACCGGCGAGTTGTCGAGTTCGCCGAGCACCGGCTGGAACCATTCGATCCTGACCGGCTTGCCGACCGTCGCCGATTCCGGCGTGGCCATGATCAGCGGCTTCCTGCAGTCGTTGCAGGTCGCGCCGCAGGCTTCGATCCCGCTGGTGCTGCGCGCCGGCGCCGCGGTGTGGTCCTCGCCGACCTATTGGACCGGCAGGCAGCTCAGCGGCATGCCGCAGTTGCGCGTCACGGTCACGCCGACCCAGTCCGATGTCACCTTGTTCGCGTATCTGTACAGCGTCGACCTGCTCGGCAACGGTTCGTTGCTGAGCCATAAGCCGTACTCGCTGCGTGGGGCGACGCCGGGTGTGGCGAAGACGATCGACCTGCGCATGGAAGCCACCAGTTGGGACATCCCGGCCGGTCGCAAGCTGGTGCTGGTGGTCGACACCATGGACCCGCGCTACACCGCGGCGACGCGCATCGGCGGCTCGGTCGGCTTCAGTTCGCCGGCGTCGAACCCCTCGACCCTGACGGTGCCGTTGCGCTGAGCCTTCGCGCTCGCGCAGCCCGCGACAACGGCGCCCCGGGGCGCCGTTGTCGCATCGGCGCCGCGCTTGCGCTGCCTTCACCGCCCGCTAGGATGAGCTCGAAGGAACGCGAGCGACGCGCAGGCGCGCGATGGCGATCCGCGCCGTCGCGCCGTCGGCGCACCAGGGGAGCGAACGGGAAGGCGATGTCGAGCTTCAATCCGTACCAAGCGCCGAAGAGTGCGCTGATTCATCCGTCCCCGGACGCCGCCGGGCGCGCCGGTGAACAGGCCGGTCCGTGGCGAGACGGCAAGGACCTGGTGGCGCAGCGCCACGGCGAGCTGCCGGCGCGTTGCGTCAAATGCAATGCCGAGGCGAAAGCGCCGAAGCTGCAACAACGCTATTACTGGCATCACCGCGGCTGGCACCTGCTGATCCTGTTCAACCTGGTGATCTACGTGATCGTGCGGGTCGCGATCAGGAAGAGCGCGCGGCTCGACGTCGGGGTTTGCGCCGAACATGCGCGCAAGCGTCGGGTGGCGATGTGGGCGGTGGCCTTGCTGCTGTCGGCGAGCGTGGCGACCTTGCTGGTCGCGATGAACCAGCGACTCGGCGGCGTGGCCTATTTGTCGAGCCTGGCCCTGCTGCTCGCGGCGATCGCGGTCGGCCTGTTCAAGGCCCGGTTGCTGTATCCCAAACGGATCGACGAGCGCTATGCGCGCTACGCCGGGTGCGGCGACGCGTTCCTCGCCACCCTGCCGAGTTTCGGCGACAACGATCGCTGAGTGTCGGCGCCGGCCGGAGCGCATTCGGCCAAAAAACGGCCGCTGCGAAGGCGGCCGTTTTCGTGGTGAACAACCGGCTCGCCGAGCTCGCGGCTCAACCGCGCAAACGCGGCATGCCGTGCTCGTCGCGTTCTTCGATCACCGCCTCGTCGAAAATTTTCTGCCGCAGATCGCGGCCGGGCAGCTCGGTGGCCGCTTCGCCGCGCGCGGCGCGCAAGGCGTTGACGTAACTCAGGCGGGCGCGGTTCTCGTCGCCGGCCTGGGCGTAGCCATGGCCGAGTTCCTCCCAGGCCTCGCTGTTCGCGCCCTGGGCGAGCGCGCGATGCAGGTAGGCCTCGGCCTGCGGCCATTGGCCCTGAGCGCGGGCGATCCGGGCCAGGCTGACCAGCAGTCCGGGGCTGCCCGAGTGCGCCTGCAGCCAACGCTCGGCATGGGCGCGGCGCGCGTCGAGGCGGCCGATCGGCAGGCGGCCGTACAGCGCCGCCAGCGATTCGTCCCAACGCGTGTCGAGCGCCTGTTCGAGGCTCTTGGCGGCGGCTTCTTCCCAGCGCAGCGCGGCCGCGCGCTCGGCGTAGGCGGCGACTGCGGCCGGCTCGCTCTTGAGCGGTTTCGGCAGGGTTTCCCAGTGGTCGGCCAGCACGTTGGCGTCGGCGGCTTCGCGCAGCGCGGCTTCGGCCCAGGCGGCTTCCAACCGGGCGAGGCGTTCGGCCGGCCACACGCCGTGCTGGCGCAGCGCGCCGAGCAGGCCGTAGGCCTCGCCGGCGCGGCCGA
>NZ_JBPKJP010000082.1:0-18701 GCF_051217035.1 Lysobacter sp. 1R34A | reverse complement strand
GCCCCCCCCCGTGCCGCCCCCGGTGCCTCCAGTGCCGCCGGTGCCGCCCGTTCCGCCGGTACCGCCACCGGTGCCCGTGCCGGGCCCGGCGCGCGCCGCATCGGTCGCGAGCTGGCCCGGGGTCAGGGTCGGTTCGAACCACTTGCTCAGCAGATCGTCCTTGAAGAAGTCCAGCGCCCATTTTTCCTGGTCGCGGCGGTCTTCGGCGTCGGTGAAGGCCTCGACCTGAATGTCGATCACGCCGTTCTGCACCAGCGACTCGAACGCCGCGTCGATGCCGGCCTTGAACCAGGCGTACTGGCCTTCGAGGCTGGCGCTGAAGTGGTTGAAGATGCGCTCGAAGTCGGCGGTGATGGTGACCCGCAAGGCCGGTCGCATCGCCAGGTACTTGAGATCGTAGATCACCCCGATCGGGGTCATGCCGTCGCTGAGCGCCTGCTCGAGTATCGTCGCGCCCTCGGCCGACAGGCTGAGGCTGAAGGCGGCGCGGTTGGCCGCGTCCATCGACGGCACCGAGGCGCCGAGGATGTGTTCGACCGCATTGAAGGTCCCGGGCGCCGCGGGCTGCGCCGAGGTACCGCCGCCACCCTGCACGTTCAAGGCGATGCACTGCACCGAACCTTCCTCGAAGGTCGCGGTAGTCAGGCGCACCGGCGGCGACACGCCGGGCTCGGAATTGAGCCGGCTCATGATCTTGGATTCCATCTGCGGCGACAGCTGCAGGGTGGTCACGAACATCACGAAACCGCCGCCCTTGTCGGCTGCGGCGGCGTCGGCGACGCGGTACTTGAGGAAACTGAATTCCTTGCGCTTGTCGGCCGCGCGCACGGCCAGCTGCGGCGGTCCCGGCAGGACCCAGAACTGGTTCTTGTCGGCGTGGTCGCGGAACACGGTGATGCCATCGACGGTGATCGGCTTTTCGAGGCTGAGCATGACGAACTCCAGAATGCGAGAGTTCCTCGCGGCGACGTGCGCGCGGCGGAACGATCCTTGTACGTGCGGACCGCGCCGCCGCGGGACGAAACCCGCGGCGGTGCGGCGACCTGGCGCGTTCGCTGCGCGCCGCAGCCCGGGACCGCGAAATCGCGGCCGACCCGCGCGCACCGCAGAGCGGACATGCGCACGGGCCGAACCCTGCGACCTGCGGCCACCGGATCCCCGCCTCCGCGGGGGCGGACAACCACCGGCAACCTCAAGGCATCTTCAGCACCAGGTCGGTCGCATCGGTCGCGGTCCAGTTGGTGCTCTTGTTGGTGCCGTTCTCGAGCAGGTAACTGGCCTTGTACTCGTAGCGCATCCGCGCCGGGTCGAGGTAGTCGTACTCGAACTCGCCGGTGGCCTGGGCGCTGTCGAACTCGAAGTCCTCGGCGAACGACAGGCCGCCTGCGAAGTCCTCGAAGCGCAGAGAGACCTTGGTGCGGCGCATCTTGCGCTTGGCGAAATCGAGCGGCGGCTTGACCGTGACGATGCGCCGGCCCTTCATGCCCGACTTCAGCATCACCCGGTTGCCGTTGGTCACCGACTCGGGGATCTCCTCGATGTCGCGACCGTCCTTGTAGAGGATGCTGACACTGTAGAACACGCCCTTGACTTCGGGGTTGCGCAGGTCAACGGCGAAGGTCTGCGCCGAGCTGCCTTCCTGGAACGACATCTGCATTTCCTGCTGCAGGTTGTTGGCGCGGTCGACGTAGCGCAAGTCGACGAATGCCTCCTGCACTTCGTTCCAGTTGAAGTTCGGCACCACCTGCACGACCCGCCGGGTCGGGAACGGGTTGCGCACCGTGACCTGCGGTTCGTCCAGGGTGATCCAGTCGCGCACCACGTCGCCGCCGCTGATCGCGTGAAACACGGTGCGCACCTCGTAGTTGACCTTGGCTGGGTCGAGCATGAACATCTTCCAGCTGCCGCCCGGGGCATCCTTGGTCAGGCGCACCATGTCGTTCTGGTTGATCTTGTTGGCCGGGTCGCGATAGCGCAGGAACACCTCGACCGAGCTGTAGCGCTCCCACGGGAAGTTCTCGGCCAGTACCGGCACGGTATTGATCGTGTACAGGTCGCGCGGAATGATCTCGATGTTCTCGACGTCGTAGACCTGCGGCTTGGACTTGAGCTTGATCGGCCGCTCGGCCGCGTCCACGCCCTTGAAGCTGACTTCGTACTCGACCTGCACCTCGCGCTTCATCGTCCCGCGTTCGAGCTGGCTCAACCATTCGAAATTCGCCTCGCCGGCATTCGCGCCCAACAGCGCGTTCATCGGCTTGTCGCCGTAGCGCACGCGCACGTTGATGCTGCCGATGTCGTCGGCGGCCAGGTCGGCGCGCGAGATCACCTTGACCCGGCGCTTCTTGAAGAAGTCGTTGTCCAGGCTGATCTGCTTGACCAGGCGCTCGCGCGGCACGCTGCCTTCGCGGATGGTCTTGAACAAGGCCGCCAGATGGCCCTGCGGGTAGATCGAACGCTTGATCGCCACGCGCTCGGAGAAGTTGACGTTGAGCTTCTTCTTGTCGACGCGCTTGTAGTCCATGCGCTTGTAGCTGAAGCTCGGCATCAGCGCGCCGATCGGCCCGCCCGCGGCCTGGGCCGAGGACTGCGCGGCGAACTTGCCGATCGCGTCCAGGCCGCGCTCGAAGTCGGACTTCTTTTCCGGCGTCCACGGCGGCAGGCTGACCTGGAAGAAGGCGTCGGTGATCATGTTGCGCACCTGCGCCAGGGCGGCGTCGCGGCGGTCGATGATGCCGCGGGTGTCGTCGCCCTCGGCGACGAAGGTGTCGGCCTCCAGCACGATCGCGCGGTTGTCGACCAGTTCGTCCACCGCCTTGCCGATCTCGGTCGAGAAGAACATGTTGCCGCCGGAGAAGCTTTCGTCCATGTGCTTCTGGACGCGCTCCCAGTCGACCTTGAGGCTGATGTTGTAGGCCGGGCGCAGGCCGAGGAAGTCCAGCGAATAGATCACCGCCACCGGCAGGATCTCGCCTTCCAGGCATTGCTCCATCACCGTATAGCCGTCCTGGTCCAGGCGCACCGAAAACGCCGCCTGGTTGGAACCGTACAGCGCCGGCTTGGCCGACTGGTCGATCTTGAGCACGAACTGCGGCCCGGCGCCGGGCGTGGGCGCGACATCGCCGCTGGCCTTGCCGAGCATCAGCAGCTTCACCGAGCCGTCTTCCAGCGGCACCGGCGCGATGCGCGGCTTGTTGCGCAGGTTTTCGCTGTTGGCGATCTCGCGCGCGAGGTCGTCGAGCTGCTTCTGGCTGGCGCCGATGTTGCAGTCGAAATTGAGGAACCCGCCGGTGCCCGCGTCGCCGCGGAAACCGATCAGGAGGAACTGAGGCACGTCCATGCCGAGGCCGTTGTCGCGCACCGTGGTCAGGTGCGGCGTGGTCGGCATGTAATACCACTGCTCGGGATCGGCATGGTCCGGGAAGACCGAGATGCCGTTGATCTCGCGAGTGCGGCTGTCGAGGAGAAGCATGATCGGACTCCTTCCGAGTCAAGCGTGATGGGACGTTCGGGTAAGGCCGGCGGTCGAGAGGCCCGGCTGTCGCAAGCCCCGGCCCGTCGCCGGGCCCGGCCGGCAAGCGGCCGGGCCCGTGCGGTCAGGCGGCCGGCAGCTCGAGGAAGACCGTCAGGTCGGTCTTGGTTTCCGGGCCCACCACCTTGCGCTTGCCGTCGGTGAGGAAGTAGGTGACGGTGGCCTTGTACTCGGGCGCGTCGCCGTCGTTGAGCGGCAGCTTCCAGCTCTTCTCTTCGTCGCCCGGCTTGAAGCGCAGGTCGATGCGCTTGGGGCCGTGCGACAAGGCCACGCTGACCATCTTCAGCTCGTCCCAGTTGAGCAGGTCCGGCACCACCGCCACTTCCAGCGCCTCGAGCTTCTTGCCGACCAGGATGGTCGAGCGCGAGGCTACCTTTTCGGTCTCTTCCTTGCTGGTGCCGTCGGCGAACAGGGTCGTGACCGAGTACTTGACCTCGCCGAGGGTCTCGTCGACCACCGGGAAGGTCCAGTCGAACGAGGTCATCTCGCTGGACAGGGTGACGATGTTCTTCTGCGAGTACTTGTTGGCGGTGTCGGTGTAGCTGGCGTCGACCGTGATCGAGGCGATCTCGGCGGTCAGGTCGCCGGCGGCGCGGAAGCTGACGGTCTTCGAGGCCGAGAACGGGTCGTCGACATACAGCTCCTTGGCCTGCTGCTTCGCCGTCTTCTTGACCTGGCGGCCGTCGGCGAGCGTATACAGGAACTCCAGGTCGATATCGTTGGTGCGCGGCGAGCCGATGATCTTGCGCAGCTGGAAGGTCGGCGTGTCCTTGGTCATGTTGAACTTGGCTTCGACCGGCTGCTTGCCGCCCTTGTAGCGCACCGTCACCTGGGTGCGCGGCACCTGGGCGAAGTCGATGTCGCCGGGGCCGATGTCGAGCGCCAGCACGCCCAGGTCGTCGACGTTGATGGTCAGATTGGTGTCGTCGGTCTTGATCTCTTCCGACACCTGCTTGAACGTCGCGCCCTTGTAGTTGACCGTCACCTGGTAGGTGAAGTCGCGCTTGCCCTCGTGCACGAAGGCCTCGAACTTGGCCACGTCGTCGGGCTTGGTGAAGACGAACTCCTGGACCTTCTTGTTCGGGCCGTAGGGGTAGCGGATCTTGACCTCGACGCTGTGGATCGGCAGGTTGGCGAAGTCGGCGTTGACCCGCATCACCACCTGCACGGTCTTGAGGAACTCGTCCAGGTTGATCTTGGAGTAGTAGTCCTCCCACTTCAGCGGCTTGTTCTTGTCGTCCTTGAGCGAGGTGATCGTCGGCAACATGCCCTGCGGGTTGCGGTTGACGATGACCGCCTTGGCCTCGCTCCACTCCACCCGCACGTTGGCGATCTGGGTCTTGCTGATGCTGCGGCGGATGTTCTCGATGTCCTGGCCTTCCTGCAGCTCCTTGACGTTCGGGTCGACCTCGGCGATTTCCTTGAGCAGGTTGCGCTGCACCGCGGCTTCGAGCTGCTTGTTGATGATCGCGCGGATGTCGGCCTCGAGCTTGGCGTTGTCCTCGGGGCTGAGGTTCGGCGCCTGCACGAACTCGAAGTGGCTCTTGGTGATGTCGTTCTTCCAGCGGCTCGAATTGACCGATTCGCTGTAGCTGTCGGCGCCCCAGAACTTGTCCTCGGTCTTGACCTCCTGGACGAAGCGGTAGAACTCCGAGGCGTTCCAGGTGCCCCAGGCCTTCATTTCCGGCAGGCGCATGTAGCAGTTCATCTTGTAGACGACCTGCACCGCCGAAGCCGAGCCGGTACTCAGGGTTTCCTTGAAGATCGCCGTGCCCAGTTCGCTCAGCTCGACCATGAACGAGGCCACGTTCTTGCCGTAGATCGACGGCTTGCCGGCGCCGCGGATCTTCTCGACCAGGGCGCCGCCCTCGGTCAGCAACAGCTCGACGGTACCGTCGGTCCAGGTCACCGGCGCGATCGCCACCTTCGGCGGCGTCTTGCCCTTGTACTTCTCGGCGAGCTTCTTCTGCAGGTCGGCGGCGATCTTGGCCTGCACGTCGGCGGGGACCGACAGCTCGGTGTCGAAGGCGATGAAGCCGCCGAATTTCTTGCCGCCATCCTCGCGGATCTGGCCGTACTCGACGAAGCGCAGCGCAAGGCCGCCGCTGGCCATTTTCGCGAAGTTCGGCGTGTTCGGCATGATGTAGTAGGTGAAGTCGTTGGCGTCGTCGCCATAGACCACGTGGTCGTGAAGCGTATCTACGTTGTCGATCTTAAGCATGGAGCTGCTCCTTATCCGATGTCTGAATTGCGCGCGTTCCTGTTGCGCGCCTACCTGTTCCGCGACTGTCTTGCGCGCTTCGTCCGTGCGTTGCCGCCAACGTGCTTCGCGACGCAACGTAGTTCAGTACGAATGATTCAAACGCCTTCGACGCTTCGCACCGGACAACGGTCACAGTTTCATTTCCAGCTGTTTTTCAGTCGATTTCGAGCGCGCACGCACCCCCGTCGATGCGCGCTTGCGGACGCGAACCGGTGTATCGGAGGCGAAGGGCATCGACGCGATTGGTCGTCGCGCGCGGCTCTCGTCGTTTTTCCCAAGCGGCATCGCCGCCGACGCAATGCGCGTCTTCAGCGGACCCGAACCGCACCGCGAACGGCGCGATTGAGCGCGTTCGCGGCCGCGGGACGATCCCAACCCGGGCCGGCCGCCGCGCACGACGGCGACCGGCCCGCAAACCTAGCTGCGCGGCAGGCCCCAGTCGGCGGCGTCGGCCGTGTACTGCTGCGCATCGCCGGCCTCGCCGGCGTCTTCGCTTTCGACCCGGCTTTGCCGATATCGGCTGGCGCTGATCGCTTCGTCTCTCTGGTCCGAGCGCAGCGACAGATCGACCTCGGCCGATTCGCTCCGGTAGCTCGAGGCACTGCGCCGCATCGGCGCCGCATCGGCGACGCTGTAGCGCACCGCCATCCAGCCGTGTTCGCCTTGCAAGGCCTTGCGCACCTTCGCCGCCTGCTCGCCGTCGAGCATGAGGTTGAACGCGGCGTGGTACGGCGGCACGCCCGAGGACTCGCTGTGGGCCAGCGCGACGTACGCGCCATGGCCGTCGCCGAGCAGCAGGCTGGCGCCCTCGACCGTCACCGGCGCCTGGCGCAGCGTCACCCGCTCCAGCGGCAATTGCGCCCGCGCGGCCAGTTCGACCCGGATCGCATCCAAGGTCGCCGCCGGCACGCCCCAGGCGCTCGTCAGCGCCAGCATCACCACACTGCCGGCGCTCATCAGGGTGAACTGCGGCCGCCCGTCGGGCCCGCTGGCCAAGCCCGGCGAACGCGCCCGGTAATGCCAGCTCGCCGCCTCGTCGGCCGGCGCCACCCACACGCCGAGAATGTCTTCGTATTGATAGCTGCTGTCGCCGGCACTCATGTGCGTTCTCCGATCGTCGTCCTTGGGGCGTCGCTGCTGTGCAAGCGCAGCGGCGTGTCGGGTTGCAGCACCTCGGACCAGGGCGCTTGCGCCGACCAGCGCCAGCGATAGCCGGAACGGAACGGCGACAGCGACAGCCAGGTCCACTGCGCCTGCGGCGCGCTGCGGGTGAATCTCACCTGCCTGCGTCGCGCAGGCTGGTCGACGGCGTCTTCGGGGGCGATCTCGATCACCCGCTGCGGCGCGCCGTCGTCGAATTCGCAATGCAGGGCCAGCTCGCGCGAGCCGCTGCCCTCGAAGCTGAAGGCGTCCAGACGCAGCGGCTCTGCCTCGACCGGCGCCATCGCCCGCAGGGTGCCGTCGCTGCGCGCGCGCGCAAGGGCGCGGATGGTCGCCTGCTCGACGTCGGCCGGAATGGCGAAGGCGAAGCTGGCCGAGGTGCGGTCCAGGTTGGCGCGCGCCGACCACGGCTTGCCCTTGCGCAGGCCCTGGCACTCGACCTCGATGTCGGCCTGCTCGACGAACACCGGCTCGGCTTCGACCGGCACGAACCGCAGGCCGAAATCGTCCGCCGCGACCATCAGATGCTCGCGCGTCGAATGGCGCAGCGGGCCTTTGATGGTTTCGGCGCGCCCGTCCGACAGCATCAACGCGGTGGCCTGCCAGGCGTAGTTGAGTTCTTCCTTCGGCGACAGGCGCAGGTCCAGGGTGGTCGGGCGATCCGCGGCGGCGAGCCGGGCCGAGGCCTTGATCGTGAACATGCGCGCCGGCGGCTTGGCCGGCACCTGCACGTCGACCTGGGCCTGGACGATGCCGATGCGCCGCTCCGGCAGGTTCGGCCGTACCGTGAGCGCGCGCCAACCACTGCTCAGGCTGCGCACATCGTGACGGCGCACCACCGTGTCGTGCAGGCTCGCCGCCGGCATGGAGCGCAGCGGGCCGAGCGGGTCGGCCTCCACCGCGAACAAGCGCGGCGCGAGCACCGGTTCGGACAGGTTCCATCGCACCGAACCGCTGATCATCGCCGCGCCATCGAAGACCACGCGCACGCCGGTGGCGGCGTCGGCCGGCGACGGCAGCAACGTGGCGTACCGGGTCACAATCCGGTCGATCAGCGCATCGGCGAGCGGCTCCTTGAGCAGATCGCCGGAGCTCGCGGCCAGACCCAGGCCCATGCTCTGCGGCGCTTCGATCAGTCGGCGGCGCAGCAGGTCCAGATCCACGCTGGCAGCGCCGCCACCGAGGCCCCTGACCGCCGCCAACAACGCGGCCGGATCGAAGTCCAGCGTCAGCGGCAGGCGGTCGGCCACGCCGCGCACGCGCAGCCAGGCCTGGCCGTTGACCGCGAGCAGGCCGCGCTGCAGGGCGGCGACGAACAGATCGGTCGCGGCACTGTCCAGGCGCACCGCCAGCCCCATCGAGCCGAGACTGGCGCTGTCGAGCGGCAGCAGTTCGCCGAGCGAGGGCGGCAGATCCAGCGCTTCGACCGCGCTCAGGCGCAGCCAGCCGCCTTCGTTCGGCAACGCCGACAAGGCCAGGCGCCGGCCGGCGTCGAACGCGGCGCCGCGCGCCTGCTCCAGGCCGAAGTCGGCGGCGAAGGCGATCGACAGGATCGAGAAGCGCTCCAGCCCGGCTTGGCCGCGGTCCTGCTGGAAGATGTCGAGCCGCAGCGGCGGCTCGCCGCCGGCGCCGCGCGCGGCGAGCGCCACCGGCGGCAACTGGAACGCGCCGGGGCGTTCGTAGGCGGCGAACGCGATGCGTTCGCCGACCTGCATCGGCATGCGCCAATCGGGGCGACCGGAGAACGACATCGCTCAAGCCCCCGCGATCAACACGGCGGGTTCGTCGGTGCGGCACCACGGCGTGCTCGGCAGGCGCTGACCCGACTTGTACACCACCGTCTGCCGGTATTCGTAGAAGCCTTCGCTGTCGCGCCGCAACAGGATGTCCATCAGCGGCACCGGCACGTCGACGTCGACGGCCAGGTTGGCCGCGTCGAGCACGGCGCGTTTGTTGCCGCGGAACTCGACGATGATGCTGGCGATCTCGCCCGCGACCTGGCCGGCGTTGAGCAGGATTTCCGGCGTGGTCATCAAGCGCACCGGGCGCACCGTCTCCTGGTCGATGGTCTCGTCCAGGGTGTATTTCATGATCGCCTCGCCGTCGGGAATGCTGCGCACCGAGGCGGTGTTGAAGATCGCATCGGCCGGCGCGCTGCCGCTGAGCGCGGCGGTCGGCTGGACCACGAAATCGATGCCCTGCTCGGGTGCGATCTCGACCGGCTGGCTCAGGTCCAGACCCTCGATGCGGCCTTCGACCAGGCCTTCGCCGCGGGTGATCCAGGTCGGCAGGCGGGCGATGCGCAGCTTGCTCTCGGTGGCGTTGAGCAGGCGCACCGCCACCGCGCCGGTGTTCGGATCGGGGGTTTCGATCGACTGGAACAGTTCGCCTTCCATGTCGGCGAAGTTGAGCTTGACCGGCACCATCACGTTTTCGTTGACACCGGTCGACACCACCACGCTGCCTTGCAGCAGGTTGGAGTTCGACAACGACATCAGCACCGCGAAGATTTCCTGGAAGTCGTCGAAGGCGAAACGCTCGTTGACGGTGAAACCGTTGTCCCAGTCGATCGTCGCCGGCACCGTCTCGGAGCGGATCGCGCCATCGCGCATCAGCGCCAGTTGCAGGGTCGAGCTGGCGCGCAGCAGGCGCAGATCGAACTCGCGCTGCGGGTTGTCGGCGCTGGCCGGCACCTTGCCCGCCAGTTCGCGGCGGGCGGCAAGCAGGCGCTCGCCGTCGGTGACCGGACGCACCTCGCAGGTCAGGTCGACCTTGGCGTCTTCGGCGTCGGCGCCCTGGTCGATCCGGAACGCCAGCGACGGCGCATGCGGCGCCTCGCTGCGGCGCGCGAGCTTGAACGCATCGGGCAGGTAATAGATCCGCGAGGGATCGCTCATGTCCTGGAAGTAAGCGTGGCTGCGGCCGCCGCTGGCCGGATAGCGCAGCGAATGCACCACCCAGCGCGGCGCCGCCGGCCCGGGCTGGGCACCGGACGGGTACAGATAGGAATGCAGCACCGGATCGAAGAACAGCGGGATCGCCCAGTCCTGCGATTGGTTGGACACGTCGTAGCGCGGTTCCGGCGCCGGCTGCGGTTCGGGCTGGGGTTCGGGCTGCGGCTCCGGCTCGGGCTGGACGATGATCGGCTCGCCGTCGAAACCGCGGCGCTTGATGTGCATGCGCATGCCCGGCATCGCCGCGCCGCGCGCCATCAGCGCCGGATGCATCATCGCCGGCCTGGCAGGCTTGGCCGTCGGCGCCACCCGCAGGCTCGCCGCCGGCATGCGCGACAGGGCCGCCGCCGACACGCTGGCCTGCGGCGCCCGCGACAGCAGCATCTGGCCCTTGATCATCATCAACTGGCGTTTCGGCACATCCGGCGCCGGGCTGGCCGGCAGCGGCACCGCCACGGTGTAGCCGCGCGAGACCAGCAACCGCGCCTGCGACTCGCTCGACATGAAGGCGCGCAACAAGGCGTCGCGTTCGGCCAGGCTCAGGCGCAACATGGCCACGCAGCCGCCGCGCGGGTCGTCGATCAACTCGCCGACCGGCAAGCGTTGCTCGATCGCGGTGCCGGCGGCGCGGTAGCTGATCACCGCGCTGCGCGCGATCGGCAACATCTGCGCGCTGCGCGCGGCATCGGCGATCTCGGCGGCGGGATAGGTTTCCACCGCCACGCTGACCGCCCACAGGCCGTCCTGGGCCTGCGCGACCTTGATCTCGTAGCGGCCGCCCTCGTTGCGCACCCGATAGCGCGGCAGCCAATAGCGCTGCTGCGGGTTGTGCGGATCCTCGAACAGGCAGCGGTCGTCGGGCGCGGCGCTCGGGCTGATCGGATGCGGCGATTGCGAGCGCACGAAACCGGCGTCGGCCTTGATCGGAAACAGCCCCGGGCGCAGATCGTTCAAGCGCGGCCGCACCGTGCGGCCCTCGAGCTGGGCGATGATCGCCGGTTGCGCACGCAGCAGCGCCGGGTTGATCCGCATCGCCGGCATCACCGCGGGGCGCGCGACGACTTCGGCGGCCACCGTGGGCGCCACGACCGCGGGCGCGACCACGGCGGGCGCTGCTACTGCAGGCGCAGCGATCGGGGTGGCGATCTTGATCGGCCTGGCGGGAGCGACCGCGACAGCCGGACGTACCCCGGCGACGATTTGGTTGAGGTTGAGCAGACGGCCCGGCGGCATGGGGTTCTCCTTGAAGTCAGCGTCGGAACGCTGTCCGGCGAGCGGTCCTGCCTCGCCGGGTCCTGGGTATCGGTTGAGTGCGCCCATGGCGCCCATCACCTGCAATACAACGCGGCGTCCGCGCGGCGCAGGACGTTGCATGGATGAAACGGATTCGCCGTCCCGCGCGTCCGGCGAGGCGACCGGCGAGGAGAGACCACGGCCCGGTCAGCGCCGCGATCCGGATGCGGGCGAAAAAAAAAACGGGAACGCCAGGCGCTCCCGTTTTTTGGCGACGCGACGACCTGCGATGACGTCGCAGCGCAGGACCGCGCTACGGGCAACCGCGAGCGCTCATACGACCGCCACCGGTCGGCCGGCGACACGGCTGATCGATGACGCTGCCGCGCGCGGCATGCGGCGGCGGATCGCGAATACCGCTTACAGCGTGACCAGGCTGAGCCCGTACTGCTCGAGGATCGGATTCACCGGCTGGAACCAGGTCGCCGCCAGGAACTGGCCGCAATTGTGCTCCGCGCCGGGAAGGATGTTCGCGGCGGAGGTCACTCCCTGCGCGTGCTCGTACACGTCGATCCAGCCGCCGCCGGAGTCTCCGAAACCGGCGCAGGCATTGGTCTGGGTCAGGCCATAGACGATGCCGCCGCCCGCGCTGCCCACGACGTTCACGCTGACGTTCTTGGCGATGACGAAGCCGCACTGATAGCCGGTCTTCCACCCTGAGCGACAGACGATCGCGTTGTAGTGGGCCTCGTTACTGCCCCGCACGTAAAAATACGCGCCGGCGTAGTTGCTCACCCACGGCAGCACGTCGTGCTGAGCGCCGAGGGCCACCCAGGCCCGGTCGGCCACCGGAAATTCGGACGCGGCGATATAGCCGGCAGGCGCGCCGTCGAGCCAGATCGATTCGCCCACCGTCCCGCAATGGCCGGCGGTGACGAAGCCCTTGGTCGCGCCTTGCCGTACCGAGAAACCGACCGAGCACGAAGGCGCGCCGTTCTTCTGGTAAGCGCGACCTGTATAGACCGACGCAGTCGCTTGCGGCGCGCCCTCCATGGCGGTGAAGCGCAGCAGACCGCTGGCGGCGCCGCTGACCGCGGCGAAGTCGATCGCACGCTCCATCCGATCCGGCGCGACGCTGATCAGCACCGAGTTGCTGGCCGGGTCGACATGCCAGGCGTGCACACCGTCGAGCGGTCGGCTGATGCCGGGCACCCGCGCCTGCGCGCTGCGGTCCAGCCGCGCTTTCGCCGCTTCCAGCTCGGCCAGGCTGTAACGCACCGGGCGCACCTGCGCGCCCTCAAGCGTGAGCCGCGAGCGCGGATCGGACGTCGCGACGACCAATCGCACTTCATCCTTGTCCCCGCGTTCGATCCAGGTGCCCGCGTAATGCGCGCCGAGGCGCCGCTGCGCCAGCGCCGCCGTCGCCGGCGCCCGATCCTGCAGTTGCAGCCAGCGGGCGGCCTGGATCGCGGACAAGCCCAGATCGCGCTTGGCGGCGCTGAGCATCTCCGCATTGGCCTTCATCTCCGAAGCGCCCGCGCTGAACGCCGCGCAGCAAAGCAAGGTCGACACCACAACGCCGGCACCGGTCCGGTCCAGCCAGTCTCGAACGATCGACATACCATCTCCTTTGGTTTGAGAACATCCAGCCGCGCGCCCTGGCGCGGTCGCGGTCCGTCGCGAATGTCGTCGGACGAGTGCATTCGACGGACGCGCCCAGCTAACCGCATTCACGCTGGCGATGCAGTTGCGCAGGTCACAGCGGCATCCGCCACCGCATCACAAACCGGCAAGCGCCGGCTGCGCTGCACCGGCTGCAGAAGCAAACCCGGCATCGCGCTGCGCGCGCTCGTCCGAAGGCTACGCGTGGCGCAGCGATCGCGTTTTCGTTGCGACCGGCGCGGCCCGGCCGGTCCGAAACGCTGCGTCGAACGCATCTCCCCTGTTCAGCTCACCCGATCGAGGGCCGCGTCGCCAGTCGCGGCGGCTGCGACGGACCGACGTTTCGATAAACGACGAGCCCTGTGCCGGCGACTCCCGCACCGCAGCGGTTCAACCGACGCTGCGTTCTCGTCGAACGCTCCCGGCGTCGCAGAACGTGCTGCGATGCCTTGATAACGTGACTTGCCGCGCATCCGCTCCGGCCCATCGTGTGACCTGCATCGCGATCACGAACGGCCTTTTGTCGCAGGCGAAGGCTATCGAAGCAAAACGCGTGCACGGCGGCCCCACGCCCCAGGCACCCGATCGAGCGGGCCACGGCGAGCACGGGATCGGCCGCGGCCCGGGCAATCCAAGTCATCCACTGCTGCCATCACAGGACGGACCAAAAGATGAAGACTGTTTCGCCACCACAGCCGTGTTCCACCAAAGTCGTCGACATCGCCCAGTTCTGGAAACTCGCCGACGATCTGCAGGATACGACCGTCGAACAAGCCAAGGACATGTTCTCCTTCGTCGAAACCGCCAGCCCGGATCGCCTGTTCTCGCTGCTGGTGCAGTACCGCTACTTCACCGTCTACTACATCGCCGACATCGCGCTGCTGATCGCCAGATTGCAGCCCGGCCGCATGCGCAGTTTCCTCGCCGACATTCTCCTCGACGAACTCGGCGAAGGCGACCACACCCAAGCGCATCCGGAGTTGTACGACGAATTCCTGAGCAGCCTCGGGATCGCTCACCCGCCGCTGGACGGCATGGCGCTGGCCGGCAACATCGCATTGTTGGACCAGGCCCGCTCCAACCTGATCGACCCCGCCTACAGCACGGCCTACGGCATCGGCTTGCGCGGCATGGGCGGCGAGTGCGTCTGCCAGATCTATCTCGCCCGGCTGTACGAGCACTTGCTGCGCAACCCCTACATCCAACAACGCAAGGACACGATCGCCTGGAAATTCTGGGAACTGCATGTCGGCGAGCACGACATCGCCCATCGCGAGAATCTGCGCAAGCTCATCGGCGACGAGATCGCGTCCATGGACAGCGGCAGCGTCGAGGCGCTGCAGGACGGTTTCTGCGACAGCATGACCGCCTGGACCTCGTTCTGGCGGAACATCCAGGACGCCGCGGCGATGCCCGACGGCCACGACGCCGCCGAACGCGCCGCGGTCGGCGAAATCGTCCTCAAGCCGGCCGGCGGCCACGGCGGCGGAGCCATCCGTCAGTTCCATCTGGCCATCGGCGTGCACGACCTGGAGCAAGCCCGCCAGTTCTATTGCGACGTGCTCGGCGCGAAACAGGGCCGGTCGACCAGGAACCTGATCGACCTCGACTTCTACGGTCATCACCTGGTCATCCACCAGACACCCGGCGGCAGCGAGGGCGCCGACACCTCGTTCGGGTCCGCGTTCTACGGCGAGACCGTACGGGTGCCGCACTTCGGAGTGAACCTCGACTGGAAGGATTGGAGCTCGTTGGCCGACCGAATCAAGTCGCGGGGGCATGCGTTCATCGATCCGCCGCACGTACGCATGCGCGACCTGCCCGGCGAACACGCGACCATGTTCCTGAGCGACCCGAGCGGCAACTCACTCGAGTTCAAGGCCTTCCGCAACCATGACGAAGTGTTCTCGGTGATCTTCTCCAACAGCACCCGCGACATCTTCGGCCTGGATGCGCTGGTGGAGAAAGCCGCCACCGCCTGATGCGGCATAAAAGGAAGCCCGGCATGCCGGGCTTCCTTCACTGCGGCAGGGCGCCTCTAACTCAGGCGCTGCACGAAGCGCGGACGTGGTGCGGCCAACGCTCGGCTGACGCCCGGCTACTGGACCAGATAACGGTCGGCCACGTTCAAGGCCTCGTCGACGATGTCCAACCCCGTAAGCAGATCGGCTTCGCTGATGTTGAGCGGCGGCGCGATGTGGACGCGGTTGAAATGGACGAACGGCCACAACCCCCTGTCCTTGCACGCCGTCGCGAACTCGGCCATCGGCCGGTTGTCGGCGCCGGTCGCGTTGTACGGAACGAGCGGCTCGCGGCTGGCCGGATCGCGCACCAGTTCCAAGGCCCAGAACATGCCGAGGCCCCGCACTTCGCCGATCGACGGATGCCGGTTCTTGAGCTGTGCCAGCGCGGGCCGCACCAGCTCCTCGCCAAGGCGGCGAACGCGCTCGATGATGCCTTCTTCCCGATACACGTTCAGGCAGGCGACGGCGGCCGCACAGGCCAAGGGATGGCCCGAATAGGTCAGGCCTCCCGGGAATACGTGGTGAGCGAAGGTCTGGGCGATGCGCTCGCTGATGATCACGCCGCCCAGCGGGACATAACCGCAGTTGACGCCCTTGGCGAAAGTGATCAGGTCCGGGACCACGCCCCAGCGATCGATCGCGAACCACTCGCCGCAGCGCCCGAATCCCACCATGACCTCGTCGGCCACCATGACGATGCCGTGCCGGTCGCACAGCTCACGTACGCCGCGCAGGTAGCCGTCCGGCGGAACCAGGACGCCGTTGCCGCCGACCACCGACTCCAACACGATGGCCGCCACGGTGTGCGGGCCTTCGACCATGAGCACGTCGGCCAGGTGCGCCAGCGCCCGCTCGCATTCCTGCGCCTCGGAGTCGGAGTGGAAGGCCGAGCGATAGGCATACGGCCCCCAGAACTTGACCGTCCCGGGCATGCCGGGTTCGGCGCCCCATCGGCGCGGATCGCCGGTCAGCGATATCGCCCCGGCGGTCGCGCCGTGATAGCTGCGATACGCCGACAGGACCTTGACGCGACCGGTGTGATGCCGGGCGATGCGCACTGCGTTCTCCACCGCTTCGGCGCCGCCGCTGGTGAAGAACACCTTGTCCAGATCGCCCGGCGCCGCTTGCGCGATCAACCGCGCCGCTTCGGCGGTGGCTGCATTCGCGTGATAGGGCGCGACCGTGCACAGGCGCTCGGCCTGCGCCTGGATCGCGGCGACCAGCTTGGGGTGCTGATGGCCGAGATTGACGTTGACCAACTGGCTGGAGAAATCCAGCCAGGTGCGGCCGCTCTCGTCCCAGAAGCGGGAACCGCTGCCGCCGGCGACGACCACCGGGTCCAGCGAGGCTTGCGCCGACCACGAATGCACGACATGGGCGCGGTCGTTCCGGTAGGCCGCAGATGTTCCAGCGGCAGACGTCGCCGCGGCAGCCGCCGTCCGTTCGGTCTGGGTCTCGGTATCGGTCATCCTGGTATCGACTCCGATGAGGCGGGGACAGTGCCCGCTTGAGGTACGCATCGTTCGGCGACCACTATCGTGCGCCGGCTCACAGCGCGGTCGGTGCCGCGTGGTGCCTTGGCTACTTCAACAGCTTCCCGCCGCCGGGGAAAGCCTCCTCCGGTTGCCCGTGATACCGAGATGGGGATGCCGCCACGGGCCCGGACCGCAACGCGGCGCAGCGCCCGGGCGGTCCCGGGCGCTGCGCGACGACGCTGCTCGCTTACTCGACCGTGACCGCCTTGGCCAGGTTGCGCGGCTTGTCGACGTCGGTACCGCGCGCGAGCGCGGCGTGGTAGGCGAGCAACTGCACCGGAATCGCGTGCACCACCGGCGACAGCACGCCGACGTGGCGCGGGGTGCGGATCACGTGCACCGCCTCGGATTCGCCGAAGTGGCTGTCGAGGTCGGCGAACACGAACATCTCGCCGCCGCGCGCACGCACTTCCTGGATGTTGGACTTCACCTTCTCCAGCAGGCTGTCCTTGGGCGCGATCACCACCACCGGCATGTCGGCGTCGACCAGGGCCAGCGGACCGTGCTTGAGCTCGCCGGCCGGATAAGCTTCGGCGTGGATGTAGGAGATTTCCTTGAGCTTGAGCGCGCCTTCCAGGGCGATCGGGTAATGCACGCCGCGGCCGAGGAACAGCGCGTGCTGCTTCGGCGCGAAACGGTCGGCCCAAGCGGTGATCTGCGGTTCCAGGTTGAGCGCGTGCTGGACGCTGCCCGGCAGGTGGCGCAGGGCATCGATGAACTCGGCTTCCTGTTCGTCCGACAGCCTGCCGTGCTGCTTGGCCAGGGTCGCGGTGAGGATGAACAGCGCCACCAGCTGGGTGGTGAAGGCCTTGGTCGAAGCCACGCCGATCTCGGCACCGGCGCGGGTGTAATAGACCAGCTGGCTCGCGCGCGGAATCGCGCTTTCCGGCACGTTGCAGATCGACAAGGTCTTGTCGTGGCCGAGCGACTTGGCGTACTTCAGCGCTTCCATCGTGTCGAGGGTTTCGCCGGACTGCGAAATCGTCACGATCAGTTGCTTGGGGTTGGCGACCGCGGCGCGATAGCGGTATTCGCTGGCGATCTCGACCTGGCACGGCAGCCCGGCGATGGCTTCGATCCAGTAGCGCGCGGTCATGCCGGCGTAGTAGCTGGTGCCGCAGGCCAGGATCTGCACGCCTTCGATGCCGGCGAACACCGACTCGGCCTGCGCGCCGAACAGCTGCGGCGAGAACTTGCCGTCGTCCATCACCGCCTCGATGGTGTCGGCGATGGCGCGCGGCTGCTCGTGGATTTCTTTCTGCATGAAGTGGCGGTACGGGCCGAGTTCGAGCGAGGCCAGCGACACGTCGGAGACGTGCACCTCGCGCTCGATCGCCGCGCCGTTGCCGTCGAACACGCGCACCTGGGCGCGGGTGACGTCGGCGGTGTCGCCTTCTTCCAGGAAGATCACCCGGCGGGTGGCCTGCAGGATCGCCGAGACGTCGCTGGCGACGAAGTTCTCGCCCTCGCCCAGGCCGATCAGCAGCGGGCAGCCCATGCGCGCGGCGATCAGGCGGTCGGGTTCGCGCTTGCTGACCACGGCGATGGCGTACGCGCCGACCAACTCGCGCACCGCCGCCTGCACCGCCACCAGCAAATCGCCCCCTTGCGACTGGTGGAAGTGGATCAGGTGGGCGATGACTTCGGTATCGGTCTGCGACTCGAAGCTGTAGCCCGCCGCGCGCAGACGCTCGCGCTGCTCTTCGTGGTTTTCGATGATGCCGTTATGGACCACGGCCAGTTCGCCGAAGCTGATGTGCGGATGCGCATTGGCTTCGGTGACGCCGCCGTGGGTCGCCCAACGGGTGTGGCCGATGCCCACCGAGGCGTTGAAGCCTTCGGCCTGGGCCGCCGCTTCCATCTCGCCGACGCGGCCGGTCCGGCGCACGCGGCGCAGGTCGGCGCCGTCGAACACGGCGATGCCGGCCGAGTCATAGCCACGGTATTCCAGTCGCTTCAAGCCATCGATCAAAACCGGTACCACGTCGCGATCTGCGATCGCACCTACGATTCCGCACATGCTGGGGCAACTCCTTGGGGGATGCCCGCATTCTATCCGCGCCCCGTGGCGGACACGTCCGGCGGACGCGCTGTCCGTCCGGACGGACACCCGGACGGCGGTGTCCGCCCTTTTAAATCAAAGACTTGCGGTTGGCACGCGTTGTGCTTGGGTTATGGATAAACCGCCAAGCCCGAGTCCCACCGAAATGAGCATCCGCGACACTTCTGCGCAGGACCACCGAGTCGCCGCCGCCACCGTGCAGGGCCGGCATCGCCGCCGCTGGCTGCTCGGCGCCGGCGCCGGCGTGCTCGCGCTGGGCGCGGGTGCGTGGCTGC
>NZ_JBPKJP010000081.1:0-19278 GCF_051217035.1 Lysobacter sp. 1R34A | reverse complement strand
GCGGGGCCGCGGGCGCCCGGCCCCCCCGTTCCGGACCGACGGCGCGGGCGACGCCGGGGCGATGCCACCGTCGTCGCTATCATATGAAGATGAACGCGCTATAGTCTCCGCCGAGTCGAGGGGCGATATGGCCGAAAGCGCTGACATCACGATCCTGTTGGATGCCGCCCGCGAAGGCGACCGCGGCGCACTCGATCGCGTGCTCGCGACTCTGTACCAGGAGTTGCACACCATGGCGCGGCGCCAGCTCGCCGGCCAGCACGGCCAGACCCTGGACGCGACCGCGCTGGTGCACGAGGCTTACCTCAAGCTGGTCGGCCGCCGCGAAGCCCAGTTCGACGATCGCGCGCATTTCTTCGCCTACGCCGCCTCGGCGATGCGCAGCGTGGTCGTCGACTACGCGCGCCAGCGCCTGGCGCAGAAGCGCGGCGGCGATCTGCACCGCGTCACCGAGTTGCCCGACGACGTCGAAGGCGGCCTGCGCCTGGACGAGGACACGCTCGGCCTGGACACCGCCCTGACCAAATTGGCCGCGGTCGACCAGCGCCTGGCCCAAGTGGTGGAACTGCGCTATTTCGCCGGCCTGTCGGAACTCGAAATCGCCGCGCTGCTGCAGCGCTCCGAACGCAGCATCCGCCGCGACTGGCAGAAGGCCCGCCTGTTCCTGCTGGCCTCGCTGCAAGACGAGCCCAATCGCTGACGCACGGCGCGTGCCGCGTTCCGTCACCGCCGTGCAGCGCGCCCGCATCCCATGCGCCTGGCCATGATCCACATCGCCGACGACCGTCGTATCGCCACCGACTGACCGCGCATGGACGCCGAACGCTGGCAACGCCTGTCCCCTTTGCTCGACGCGCTGCTCGAGCTGGACCCGGTCGCGCGCGCCGAACGCCTGCGCGAGCTGCGCGCCGACGACGCCGAGCTCGCCGATCAACTCGCCGAGCTGATCGCGCTCGAAGACGGCCACGAGGATTTTCTGTCCGAGCCGCTGGTCGCGCCGCAGAACACCGGCATGCGCCCCGGCGTGGAAGTCGGCACCTACCGCCTGGAAAGCTTGCTCGGCGAAGGCGGCATGGGCCAGGTCTGGCTGGCCTCGCGCGCCGACGGCCTGTACCAGCGCCGGGTCGCGCTGAAGCTGCTGCGCCCCGGCCTGGCCGACACCAACTTGCGCACCCGCTTCACCCGCGAGCGCCAGATCCTCGCCCGCCTGGCGCATCCGCACATCGCCCGCCTGCTCGACGCCGGCATCAGCCGCGACGGCCTGCCCTACCTCGCCCTGGAGTACGTCGAAGGCGAGCCGATCACCGACTACTGCCGCAACCAGCGCACCCCGCTCGACAAGCGCCTGCGCATGTTCCAGCAGATCTGCGACGCGGTCAGCCACGCCCACGCCAACCTGATCGTCCACCGCGATCTCAAGCCGTCGAACATCATGGTGACGCCGGCCGGCGACGTGCGCCTGCTCGACTTCGGCATCGCCAAGCTGCTCGACAGCAACGACGTGCCGCTGCCGGAGCAGACCCGCACCGGCGCGCGCGCCTTCACCCTGCACTACGCCGCGCCGGAACAGGTGCGCGGCGAACCGGTCACCACCATGACCGACGTGTATTCGCTCGGCGTGGTGCTGTACGAGCTGCTGACCGACTCCAAGCCCTACCGCCTCAAGCGCCAGACCGACGCCGAGTGGGAAGAGGCGATCCTCGCCGCCGACCCGCTGCGGCCCTCGCAGGCGGTGTTGCGCTACGTCGACACCGACGATGCCGAGGTCGACCCGAACTCGGTGCGCCGCCTCGCTCGCCAGCTCAGCGGCGACCTCGACAACATCGTCCTCAAGACCCTGTCGAAGCGGCCCGAACAGCGCTATCCCTCGGTCGAGGCGCTGTCGCTGGACCTGCAGCGTTTCGAGTCCGGCCGGCCGGTCCTGGCGCGGGCGCAGAGCCTGCGCTACCGCTTCAACAAGTACGTCGCCCGCCACCGCTGGGCGTTGGCGACCGCGGCCCTGGTCGCGGTGGTGCTCAGCGCCGCGCTCGGCATCGTCGCCTGGCAGGCGCGCGAAGCGGTCGGCGAAGCCAGCCGCGCCCAGGCGATGCAGGACTTCATGGTCGGCCTGTTCGAAAGCGCACGCGGTACGCCGGAAGGCGAAGCGCTCGACCTGCGCGGCCTGCTCGACGCTTCGGTGATCCGCGGCACCCGCGAACTCGCCCGGCAGCCGCGCGCGCGCGCCGAACTGTTCGGGGTGATCGCGCGCATGCGCACCAGTCTGGGCGACTACATCGAAGCGCGCGCGCTGCTAGACCGCCAGGCCAGCATCATCGCCAGCACCGACCAGGACATTCCCGAAAGCTTGCGCCTGGAGTCGATCACTCAGCGCGGCAAGGTGCTGCGCTTGCTCGGCCAGCCGCGCGAGTGCGCGGCGCTGATGCAGCCCGGGCTCGACCTGGCCCGGCGCGAACAGGCGCAGTTGCCGAACCAGGCCAGCGAGTTCTATTCCGAACTCGGCCGTTGCCGCCAGGCCAACGGCGAACGCCAGGGCGCACGCCAATTGTTCGAACGCTCGCTCGCGCTGCGCCGGGAAATACTCGAGAACGGCGAAGTCGGCGAAGTCGAGAATCTGATGGACCTCGCCAGCCTGCAGGCCGACGCCGGCCAAAGCCGCCAGGCCCTGCATGGCTTTGAGCAGGCGCGCCGGCGGCTGCAGCAGAGCGTCGGCGACCGCCACCCGCTGCAGGTCGAGATCAGCCGCAACCTGGCCGCGCTGCGCCACGACCTCGGTCAACTCAACGACGCCGAGCGCGATGCCGAGGAAGCGTTGGCGATCGCCCTGGAGGTCAACGGCGGCCAGCATCCGGCGACCCTGGCCGTGCGCCGCCAGCTCGCCGCCTTCCACATCGAACAAGGCCAGTACGCGCAGGCGCAGACCGAACTGGAACAGCTGCGCAACGTGCTGACGCCGCGCCTGGGCGCCGACCATTCCGATCTCGCCGGTCTGCACGGCAGCCTGGGCCTGGTCGCCTGGGAGCGCGGCGACGTCGACCGCGCCCTGGCCGAGCTCGACCATGCGGTGACGATCTCGCGCAAGCACCTCGACCGCGGCCGTCTCGCCGAGGCCTTGTTCGCCCAGGCCACGGTGCTGCATGCGACCGGCCGCCACACCATGGCGCGATTGCTGCTCGACGAAATCCGCGCACTGCGGGTGGCCGAGTTCGGCGCCGAACACGGCGTGATCGGCGACACCGAGCGCCTGCTCGGCGAGGTCGAGATCGCGCTCGACCAACGCGACCGCGGCCTCGACCATCTGCAACGCGCGGTCAGCCTGACCCGCAAGGGTTACGGCGAGCGCCATCCGAACACCCGCCACGCCGAACTCGACCTGGCCCAGGTCCAGGCGTTGTCCGGCGACGCCGCCGCGCTCGCGCACCTGGACTCGTTGGCGGAACTGCCGACCACCGACGAGACGCTGCGCGAACTCGGCTGGCGCGCCCAGGCCTATGCCGCGCAGGTGCGCTGCGGCGGGCCGCAACGCGGGCAGGCGCGGGCGACCCTCGACGGCCTGCTGCGCGGCATCGGCGATGCCCGTCCGGACGGCAGCGAGGTCGAGCGCGAAGTGCGGGCGATACGCGACGCCTGCAGCGGATAAGCCTGGCTGAGGCATGGCGTCGCAGCCGGCAAGTCGCGCGCCTCAGTCCGGCGCGTGCTGCGGCAACAGCACCATCAAATCGGTCGCGCCCACATCCTCGCCGGCCTGGGTCAGCAGGGTCGTGACCTGGCCGCGGTGATGAGTCTGGTGATTGAAGAAATGCATCAACAGCCCGGCGAAGTCGCGTCGCGAAACCACGCCCTTGCTGTTCGCGTACACCAGCACGTGGTCGAGATCCGCATCGGTCAGCCCCCGCGCCCAGTCCTCGATCCGTACATCGAGTTCGCTGCGCTGCGCCTGCAGGGGCGCGAGGCGATCGTGCAAGCGCTGGTCGATCGCGGTCGGCGGCGCGGCAGTACGAATCGGCTCGAGCGCCTCGAAATGCGTCGGATGAAAACTGGCGAATCGATGCAGCCAGATCAGGTCGGCGACCAGCAGATGATTGAGCGTGCCGAGAATCGAACCAAAGAACGCACCGCGATCCTCGGCCACCGCCTCATGCGGCAGGCGCGCGGCCGCCGCGTACACCTTGTCGTTCATCCAGCGGTTGTAGCCGGCCATCAGCACGGCATGCTCGCGCAGCGTCGTCATGGAGACCTCCGTGCCGTCGCACCGATGGCGTCGATGCAGTCCGCGGACGCCATCGGCTTACTTTTCCTTGCGCCAGTTGATCGAAGCGCGATTCTCGATCGTGCTCGACTCGATCTCGATGTCGAAGCCCTTGCGCAGCAGGTACTTCAAGGTCAGCACCTGGCCGGTGCCGAGCAGGGAGACGCCGTAGCCGACGTACAGGCGAGGCGACAGGTATTTGCCGACGCCGAGCACCGAGCCGCCGAGCGCGCGGCTTTCCATCACCCCGGCATCGTCGAGGCCGATCTTGGCGCCGAGCTGCGAGGCGAGCATGCCGCCGCCGGCCGACAGCGCGGCGCTGGCGGCGTTGAGCTGGCGGCCCTCGTCGCCGCTGACCGACGACAGCGGCCGGCCGAGCGCGAGGTAGGCGAGCGCCTCGGACTGCGAACTGGCCGGGTTCGACCAGACGTTGACCTGCGGCGAGCTGACCCGGCCGCTGATGTCGACGCCGGCGGTGACCGCGCCGACTTCGCGTTCGGCGCGCACGTCGAGGATCGGGTCCGACACCGGGCCGTTGTTCCAGGCCAGGCGGCCGCGGGTGATTTGCAGTTTCTGGCCGTAGGCGGTGTAGCGGCCTTCGACGTTGAGCGCGCCGTTCGCGGTCATCTCGCGGCCGGGACGCGAGCGCACCCGCATCTGGCCGCCGAGCTTGCCGTCGAGGCCGAAGCCGTTGAGCTTGACCTGCTCGCCGACGATCAGGGTCAGGTCGAGGTCGAGCGGCGAGGCGCCGGTGTCCTCGGGATCGACCGGGTCGAGCACGACCACGTCCTCGGACACCGACACGCCCTGGTCGAGGCGCTCCAGGTCGATGCGCGCGGTCGGGATCGTGACCGTGCCGGTGACCTGCAACGGCTGCCTGGCGGCGTAGCGCACGGTCAGGTCGGGGTTGGCGATCGCATGCAGGTCGCGCGTATCGGAGGCGAGCACGTTGGTGCCGCGCAGGTTGAGCACCAGCGGCGTGTCGTCGCCCTGCCACCCCAGGGTGCCGTCGATGTTCAAGGTGCCTTCGCCGGAGCGCACGCTGCCGGCGATGCGCGCGCTGCCGTCGCTCTGCGCGTCGAGGCGGACGTTGCCGTTCTGCAGGACGATGCCGAGCGCCGGCAGTTCGGTGGTGAACTGGCTCAGCTGCGCCTGGCCGCCGAGCAAGGGCTGCGAGCGGGTGCCCGCCAGGCTGATGCGGCCTTCCAGGCGTCCCTTGGGCTCGACGATGTCGGGCGAGAACATCTCCAGCCAGGTCAATTCGTCGGTGTCGACCGAAACCTCGCCCGACAGGGGCGCGTAGGCGTCCCAGCCGGTGGCGATCCTGGCGTCGATGTGGCCGTCGTCGTTGAAGCCCGCCTTGAGTTCGGCGTTGAGCTTGTTCGGGTCGAACGTCGCCTTCAGCGACAAGGCGTTGTAGCGCAGCAACTCGCGGCGCGCGCGCGCGCTGAACTTGAGGCCGCCGCCGCTCGAAGTGACCTCGACTCGGCCGCGCCAAGCGTTGCCGACCGGACGCAGTTCGCCGTCGAGCGCGATCTCGCCGCGCAGCAGCCACGGCCGCTTGTCGCTGCGTTCGGGCAGATAGGCCTGGGCCAGCAACAACGGCAGCCCCTGGCCCTTGATGTCGAGGCCGCGCCGCGGCCAGTCCGCGCTGGCGCACAGCGAGCCGCCGCTGCTCGACGCCAGGCAGGCGTTGGACAACGCGCCGTTGCGCCCGTCCCAGCGGAACTGCGCCGCCTGCTGCAAGCGCCAGGACGCGCCCTTGCTCGGCGTCAGCTGCAGCGAGGCCAGCGCGCCCTGCCAGTTCGCGCCGCGCTTGTCGGCGTGGCCGGCCAGTGCGAGCTGGGCGATCTCGCTATCGGCCTGCGCCTGCAGTTGCAGCGACTCGACCGCGCCGCGCGCATCGACGTTGAGCGAGGACAGCGCGATGCCGGCGTTGAGATCGCTCGCGCGCAGCGCCAGTTCGCCGCCGCGGCCGCGCCAGGGCAGGCGGCCCTTAGCGCTGAAACTCGTCGCGGTGTAGTCGCCGTACTTGAGGCCGCTGCCGCTCAGGTCGGCGTCGATGTTCGGCGCATCGCGCGCGCCGCTGAGCTTGAGCGTGCCCTTGAGGCTGCCGGCGGTGTTCGGCAGCAGATCGTTGAGCTGCAGCGGCGCGAGCCTGGCGTCGAGTTCGATCGCCTGGGCCAGCTTGCCCTTGGCGTCGACGCGGCTGCCGCCTAGGCTGAGCGCGACCTCGCCTTCGTAGGCGTCGTCGCTCTTGCCGGTCGCCGCGCCGTGCATCGCGAAACGGCCGCGGCCGCCGAGCGGCCGGTCGCGCAGGCGGCCGCCGAGGCGTTCGGCGTCGACGCGCACTTCTAGGCCGCCGTCGTCGCGGGTGGCGCCGGTGCTGGCGAGTTGGCCGTCCACCGCGCCCTTCCATTCCGGGGCGAAATAACCCGGGTCGAAACCCGACAGCGTCGCTTTGAGGTTCCAACCGAGCGCCGGCGCCCAGGCGATGTCGCCGCTGCCGTCGAGCTGGCCGGTCGGCATCTTCGCCTTGAGCGTCTTCAGGCTCATGCGCCGGTCGTCGCCACGGCCGTCGAAGTCTACGGTCGCGGCCTGTTTGTCGCGCAGCAGGCGGGCGTTGCCGATCGCGGCCCAGGCCTTGACCGTGCCGGCGAAACCGAGTTGCGCGTTCTCCAGCACGATGGCCGGCGTGGCCGGTGCCTGAGGAGCACGCGAGGGTTTGGCGAGCGCAGCCGCGCTCGCGGTGGTCGCCGCGGGCGTGCCGCCCCAGCGCAGCCGGTCGGCGTTGATGGCGAACTTGAACTGGCCGTTCTCGGCATCGGTGAAGTCGGCGTGGCCGCGCAGGGTCGCGGTACCGTCGAACAACTTCAACGCCAGCGGCTGCACGTCCAGCACCTGGTCCTTCAGCGCGATCTTCGACGGCAGCACCGTCACCGCCAGGTCGCCCTGGCGGAACTCGCCGTTGAGATCGGCGTTGCCGCCGACGCCGCCGGCGTCGAAGCGCAGCGCCATCGGCGTGTCGCTGGGCTTGGCGTCGGGCGACAGCAGCAGGCCGACGTCGAGCGCGTCGGCGCGCGCACGCAACTGCCAGCGCGGATCGTCCTTGCCGCGCAGGGTCAGGCTGGCGCGCACCGGGCCGGGGGCGGCGCCGGCGATGCCGACGTCCATGCGCGACAGATCGCCGCGCGCGACCAGGCCCAACCGCGGCGGCGTGCGCCCCGGCGAGCTCGGCAGCACCGCGGTGGCGACCAGGTCGGTCTTGAAGTCGTTGCGCGGTTCGTACTCGCCGTGCACGGTGAAACGGCCGCGGTCGGTCACCGCTTCGAGTTTCTCGACATGCAGCTTGCCCGACTGCGCATCGAGTCCGGCGCGCAGGCGGCGCACTTCGATCAACGGCTCGCCCACCTGGCTGAGCTTGAAGCCGTCGATGCGCACGTCGTCGGCCTGCAAGGCCAGCGGCGGTTCGATCTGCGGCAGCACCTCGGGCCAGCTCGGCAGCTCGAAGGGCTCGTCGCTCTTGGGCAGGTCGAGGGTCGCGTTTTCGACTTGCAGGGCGTCCAGGCGCAGCTTGCGGCCCAGCAAGGGACGCAACGCCGGATCGACGAAGACCCGCTCGGCGGTGAACACCGTGCCCTTATAAGTGAAGCGCACGCCGCGCAGGGTCAGCGGCCCCGACACCGGGCCTTCGGCCGCGGTCCAGGTGAAGGTCGAGTCGGCCGGCAGGCGCGCGACGATCTGCGCCAGCAACAGGTCGCGGCCGGCGATGGTGCTGATCAGCCAGTACACGCCGAACGCGATCGCCAAGGTCGCGATCGCCGCGACGATGCTGCTGCGCCAGGCCCAGCGCTTGGCTGCGGCGCGGCGGCGCTGGCGGCGTTCGAGCAACAGTTGTTCGGGAGTTTTCGGCGTATCGCTCATGTCGTTGCAGGGTCGTCCTGGCCGCGTGCCTTAGAGATCGGCGCCGATGTTGAGATACAGCTGGAAACCCGAATCCGGGTCGTCCAGGCCGCGTGCGATGTCGACCCGCAACGGGCCGACCGGCGAGCGCCAACGCAGGCCCACGCCGACGCCGGTGCGCAGCTTCGGGGTGTTGTCGAACGCGCTGCCGCTGTCGACGAACACCGCTGCGCCCCAACTGTCGTTGAAGTACTGCTCGTACTCGACGCTGCCGGTGACCACGTTCTTGGCGCCGAGCGCGAAAGCTTTGCGGTCCTCGCCCGCCGGGATGCGCGGCCCGACTTCGCGCCATTCGTAGCCGCGGATACTGCGGTCGCCGCCGGCGTAGAAGCGCAGGGTCGGCGGCAGGTCGACCAGAGCGTCGGTGAAGGTGTGGCCGAGTTCGCCGCGGGTGATCAGCCGGCTGCGCGGGCCCAGGCCCTTGTACCAGCGCGCGGTGGTGTGCAGTTGCAGGAAGTTCGCGTCCGAGCCGACGCTTTCCAGGCCGCCGCGCAGCATCGCCGTGGCGGCGATGCCGTTGCGCGGATACAGACGGTCGTCTGCATCGACGTACTCGACCCGGAACGAGGGGTACAAAAAGGTCGCCGAGCGGTAGTCGACCGGTGTGGTCGGATCGTCGTCGTCCTCGTCGGCATAGGCCCAGCGCTCGCGCAGGCCGTGCACCGAGGCGGTCGCGGTCCAGCGCTGGTTGATCTTGCCGCTGCGGCTGGCGACCAGTTCGATGCGGCGCGAGTCGATGTAGTCGGTCTGCTCGTCGGTGCCCTGCAGACTGAAGGTGTACCAGCCGTCGAGCCAGGCGAAGGCCGGGATGCGGTATTGCAAGGTGGCGGTCTTGCGGCGCTGGGCGAAGTCGACCTGGGCCAGGGCCTTGTGGCCGCGGTCGTTGAGGTAGCGCCGCTCCAGGCCCAGGCGCACACCGGCGCCGCTGTCGGTGCCGTAGCTCAGGCCGGCGGTATAGATGCTGCGCTTGGCCGGGGTCAGGGTCACCTTGACCGGCACCTGGCCGTCGACCGCCTGGTCCGGCTGCGGCTCGATGTCGATGCTGGCGAAGTAGTCCAGCCGCGACAGCGACTCGCGAAAGCGGTCGAGCTTGCCCTGGTGGTAGTAGCTGCCCTGTTCCCAATACACCAGGCGCTCGAGCAGGCTGTCGCGGATGATCCGCTTGGGCGTCTGCTCGAAGCTGATCGGGCCCATGTCGTAGCGCCGGCCGCTGGTCCAGACCAAGTCGACGTCGGCGGCATGTTCCGCACGGGTCACTTCGACCCGCCGGGCCGAGAAGTCCGCGTCGAAATAGCCGCGCTCCGCCAGGCGCCGGGTGATCTTGGTCTTGCTGGCCTCGTACAGCTCGTGATTGAAGACCTGGTCCGGGCCAGGCCGGAACGCCTCGAGGTCCTGTTTGAGGTAACGGTCGTCGCTGCCGGCGCCGAGGATGGCGATGTCCGAGCGCCGCACCTTGACCGGCTCGCCCTTGTCGATGGTCAGGGTGACGGTGATCGGCACCGACGGGGTCGAGGCCGAGGCGGCGGGCGGGGCAGCCGGGTCCTGGCTGGCCAGGTCCTGGGCGGAGGCGTCCTGACCGGTACCGGCATCGGCCGCGGTCGCGCCGATGTCGGCCGGGCCGGCATCGGCAGGGCCGGGCTCGGCAGGGCTGGAGTCGGCCGGTAGCGCCGGATCGCGGCGGCGGGTGCCCCGGGAATCCTCGACCTTGATCGTCGGCGAGTAGTAGCCGAACGGCTCCAGGGCCTCGCGCGCCTCGTTCTCGGCCTCGCGCAGCAGATAGGCCAGGCGGCGCCCGGACACGTCCTTGCCGATCGTATCGACCAGGGACAGGGACACGCGGACGTTCTGGGTCATGGCCTCATCGAGGCCGACGATCTCGACTTTGCCGACTTTGGCCGCCCGGGCCGCGCCGGCGACTCCAAGAACCAGGGCGACGGCGAAAAAAAGGCGGGGGATCAATGGCATAGCCAGCAGGATAACCGGTAAAGGCTTGTATTGCTTACGAATTTTGTTCAGCCACTTTGCAGATTAATTGCATCTGCCGTTAAGAAGTCGTAATTTCGGCCTCAGGGGAACTGACCGCATGCGCTGGGGGCTGCGCGGCGGACTCATCGGGGTCTCCTAGAAACAGCCAAACCACCACTTCCATCCACAGGGAAGCCACACGGTAGGGAAGCAATGTCACTGCATATTTCAGGAGTCCATTTCGTGAATAGAAAAATACTCACCACTGCTGTTTGCACCGCACTGGTCGGCGCTATCGCGCCCGCCTATGCACAGCAGGCGGAAACGGCTTCGAACGAAGACGTCACCAAGATCGAAACCGTTACCGTTACCGGTTCGCGCATCTCCAACCCGAACGTCGTCTCCCCGGCCCCCGTCAGCGTCCTGACCGCCGAAGACATCAAGGCGACCGGCGCGGTCAATATCGGTGACCTGCTGACGACGATGCCGCAGCTGGCCACCACGTTCACGATGGGCAACTCGGGCCGTTTCATCGGCACCGCCGGCGTGGCCATGCAGGATCTGCGCAACCTCGGCACGTCCCGCACCCTGGTGCTGGTCAACGGTCGCCGCATGGTCGGCGCGTCCGCTGGCACCACTGCCGTCGACACCAACCTGATCCCGGCCGACTGGGTCGAGCGCGTCGAAGTCATCACCGGCGGCGCTTCGGCCGTGTACGGTGCCGACGCCGTGTCCGGCGTGGTCAACTTCATCCTCAAGAAGAAGTATGAGGGCGCCAACGCTCACGTCCAGATCGGCGACAGCCAGCACGGCGGCTTCACCGAGCGCCTGTTCTCGCTGACCGCCGGCACCAACTTCGCGGAAGACCGCGGCAACGTCGCCGTGTCGATCGAGCACAGCAACCAGGATCCGCTGTGGTTCAAGGACCGCTTCGGTAACCAGGCCTACCGCACGGTGCGTACGCCGGGCGGCGCGACCGATCAGGTGCTGCTGCCGAACGGCGGCAACTACACCCTCACCGAGGGCGGCACGTTCTCGCTCGGCGCCACCGGCAACCGCGCCCTGCGTTATGTCTTCGACCCGAACGGCAGCGTGCGCAAGCAGCGCTTCACCGGCTTGTCCGACGCGAACGGCAACTGCGTCGATTGCGATCGCTCCGACGGCAACCAGCAGGTTCTGCTACAGCCCGACTACAAGCGCACCACGGTCAGCTCGGTGGCCAGCTTCGACTTGAACCAGGATCACCGCCTGTACTTCGAAGGCATGTACAGCAAGGTCCACACCAAGTCGTTCTTCTCGCCGGCGTTCGCGGGCAGCACCAACCCGCACATCATCATGGCCGACAACGCCTATGTGACGCCGGAGTTGGCAGCCCTCATGGGCGCGCGCGAGTCCATCAACGTCACCCGTAACGACGTCGATGCCGGCCTGCGCGGCGAAGACACCGACCGCCAGACCGCCCGCGTCGTGTTCGGCGTCGAAGGCGCGCTGACCAGCGATTGGCTGTACGACGTGTCGGTCAACTACGGCCGTACCCACGAACGTCGCCGCAACCTCAACAACCGCCACATGGAGCGCTTCTACGCCGGCCTCGATGCGGTGGAAGATCCGAACACCGGACAGATCGTCTGCCGTTCGAAGATCGATCCTACCGCGGTCAACGAAGCGTATTACTTCAATACCGCAACGCCCGACGGCATCATCTCCCCCGAAGTGGCTGCCAGCTGCATTCCGTTCTCGGTGTTCGGCGCCGGCGCGATCAGCCCGGCGGCAGCGGATTGGTTCAACGTCACCACGATCTCCAAGACGCGCCTGACCCAGTTCGTGGCCGGCGGTTCGCTGACCAACAACAACCTGTTCGAGCTCAAGGCCGGTCCGGTCAGCTTCGGCACCGGTGTCGAGTACCGTCGCGAGACCAGCCAGGCGATCAACGATCCGCTGGACATCGCCGGCGAGACCTTCCTCAACGCCATCCCGAGCTCGCGCGGCAGCTACGACGTCCAGGAAATCTGGGCCGAAGTCGCGGTGCCGTTGCTGGCCGACCTGCCGGCGATCAAGAGCCTGACCGTCGGCGGCGCGGCGCGCTACTCCAAGTACGACACCGTCGGCAGCACCCGCGCCTGGCGCTATAACCTCGACTGGGCGTTCAACGACAGCCTGCGTCTGCGCGGCAACATGTCCGCCGCCGTGCGTGCGCCCGGCATCGACGAACTGTTCGGTGGCCAATCGCAGAACTTCGGCTTCGTCGACGATCCCTGCGACGTGCAGGAAATTCCGAACGCGAAGGATCCCGCCGTGCGCGCCCGCAACTGCGCCGCGCTGGGCCTGCCGGCCAACTTCACCGACGAGTTCACGGCCACCAACGAAGGTCTGTCGGGCAGCAACCCGGATCTCGACGCCGAAACCGGCCGCAGCTGGACCGCAGGCCTGGTGTTCACGCCGACCTTCCTCGAAGGCTTCGGCATCAACGCCGATTACTGGGAAATCAAGATCGAAAATGCGATCTCGGCACCCGATTTCCAGACGGTCGCCGACCGCTGCGTGGATTCGCCGACGGGCATCGACAACATCTATTGCCGCAACGCTCGCCGTGGACCGGACGGTCAGATCGAGTTCCTGACTTCGATCAACCAGAACATTTCGGCCATCGAGACCGACGGCGTCGATATTGCGGTGTACTACAGCCACGATCTCTGGGGCGGCCGCATGCGTTGGGACCTCAACGCGACCAAGGTCCTGAACTATAAGAGCTATCCGTTCCAGGAAGATCCGTCCGAGTTCAGCGACGACAACAAGACCCTGGGTTTCCCGGAGTGGAAGGCGACCTTGCGCGCCGGCTACAGCCGCGACAACTGGGACGTCAACTGGTCGACCCGCTTCGCTTCGGGCGGCTTGCGCGTCACTAACGAGAGTTACGCGTCCAATCCGCGTCAGACCAACGTGATCTCGGCCGGCTCCGGCGTGTTCCACGATATGCGCGGCAGCTACACGATCAAGGACACCGGCGTGCAGCTCTACGCCGGCGTGACCAACGTGTTCGACTCCGATCCGCCGGTCAACCTGTTCGGCACGGGCTTCGGCTCGGCGCTGTACGACGCGATCGGCCGCGCCTACTACGTCGGCGTAAATTACAAGTTCTTCTGAGTTCCACTCGGATACTTGCAGCGTAATAAGGGAGCCGGCGCAAGCCGGCTCCTTTTTTATGGGTCGTCGCGACACAGTTTAGGCCGCGGATTCCTGCGCGACTGATCGGGCGGCCAACGAGCCATGACCCGGCCGTAACTCCACCCGACAAAAAGCCGGCTTGCGCCGGCTTTTTGTCATCCGCACGTCAAGCTGAACTCAGATCGACAGGTGCTCGATCGCCGCGACGCTGCCGAGCCGGTCGGACAAGCGCTTAAGCAGGGCCAACCGGTTGTTGCGCACCGCCAGGTCGTCGACGTTGACCATCACATGGGTGAAGAACGCATCGACCTGCGGGCGCAAGCGGGCCAGGCGGCCGAGCACCGCGACGTAATCGCGCTGCGCCAGCAAGGGGTCGGTATCGGCGATCGCGGCATCGACGACTTCGGCGAGCTCGCGCTCGGCGTCTTCGACGAAATGCGCGGGGTCGATCGCGGTCGGCACCTCGCCGTCGACCTTCCTGAGGATGTTGCGGATGCGCTTGTTGGCCGCGGCCAGCGCTTCGGCCTCGGGCAGTTTGGCGAATTCGGCGATGGCTTTGAGGCGGCGGTCGAAGTCTTTCAACTTTACTTCGTTATGAACGGCGATCGTCTGCTCAACTGAATAAAACTGAGGCGCTGGCACCGACTGCTCGGCATAGTAAGCGCGCAAGCGGTCCAATACGAAAATGAAGATATCCAGCGGCGCAGTCTCTGAATTCAGATCTGCACTCGGACGAACTGGCTGCAAGTCGACAGCCGTATAAATGAGTCCACGCAAATCAGGATCGATCTCGCCTTCCAACAGGGTTCGCGCCAAGCCAAGCGCCGCGCGGCGCAGAGCAAACGGGTCTTTGTTTCCGGTCGGCTTGATGCCCTGATTGAAACAACCCGCCAAGGTATCCAACCGCTCGGCGATCGCGACGACCTGCCCCAGCTTCGACGGCGCGATCGCGTCGCCGGCGAAACGCGGCATATAGGCCTCGTCGATCGCCGCGGCGACCTCGGCCGGTTCGTTCGCAGCCTGGGCGTAGTAGCGCCCGGCGATGCCCTGCAGCTCAGGAAACTCGTTGACCATGCGCGACTGCAGGTCGTTCTTCGACAGCAGCGCGGCGCGCTTGGCCTGTGCCGGCTCGACGCCGGCCGCCGGCGCGATCGCCTCGGCCAGTGCGGCGACGCGCGCGACCTTGTCGGCGACGCTGCCGAGCTTGGCCTGGTAGGTCACCGTCTTCAGGCCCTCGCCCATCGAATCCAGGCCCTGCTTGAGGTCTTCGTCGAAGAAGAACTTGGCGTCGGCGAAGCGCGGGCGGATCACCCGCTCGTAGCCCTTGCGGACTTCGGCTTCGTTCCTGGACTGGATGTTGGCGATGCCGATGAAGCGCTCGGTCAACTGGCCCTGCGCGTCGAGCACCGGGAAGAATTTCTGGTTGGCCTCCATGGTCGCGATCAGCGCTTCCTGCGGCACGGCGAGGAATTCGCGCTCGAAACCGCAGGCGATGGCGACCGGCCATTCGGTCAGGCCATTGACCTCTTCGAGGATGCCCTCGTCGATGCGCGCCTGGCCGCCGGCCTGCTGCGCAGCGGCGGCGACTTCGCGCACGATCCGCTCGCGGCGTTCGTCGGCGTCGACCAGCACATGGGCGCTGCGCAGGGACTCGACATAGTCCTCGGGCGCGCTGAACCAGACCGGCTTGTCGTGCATGAAGCGGTGGCCGCGGCTCATGCGGTCGCTGCGCACGCCGAGCACCTGCGCCGGCACCACTTCGGCGCCGAACAGCAGCACGAGCCAGTGCACCGGCCGGGCGAAACCGTAGTCGTGATCGCCCCAGCGCATCGGTTTGGGAATCGGCATCGCCGCAAGCGCTTCGCGCACGATCTCCGGCAGCAGGCTGGCGGTGTCGGCGCCGGGCTTGGTCGCACGGTGGACGAAACGCTCGCCCTTGGCGTCGCTGGTGCGTTCGAGCTGGCTCCAGTCGATGCCGGCCTTCTGGGCGAAGCCCTGCAAGGCCTTGGTCGGCTGGCCCTCGGCGTCGAGGGCGATGTTGAGATAGGGGCCGAGCACTTCGCTCTTCTGCTCGGGCTGCTGCGTAGCCACGCCGTTGAGGCGCACGGCCAGGCGGCGCGGCGTGTACAGCGGCTTGGCGCCTTCGCGATCGAAACCGATGCCGCGCTTGTGCAGACCGTCCAGCACGCCATCGAAGAAGGCCTGGGCCAGGCCCGGCAGGGCCTTGACCGGCAATTCCTCGGTGCCCAGTTCGATCAGTAGAGGTTGCGTCGTGCTCATGCGGATGCCTTTGCGTTTTTCGTCTTCGGTGAAGACGCCTCGCGCTTGCTGCGGCGAGGTGGGTGATTTGAGCGAACTGCAGGGTGTCGGGTGCGAGGTCGGCGGACTTCATGCCGGCCCTCGCCCACCCCCTCCCGCACGCGGAAGGAGTGCTTCAAAAGCGTCAGGCGGCTTTGGAACCGCCCTTGAGGCCGGGGAATCCGAGCTTCTCGCGCTGCGCGTGATACGCCTCGGCCACGCCCTGGGCGATCTTGCGCACGCGCAGGATGTAGCGCTGGCGCTCGGTCACGCTGATCGCGCGGCGCGCATCGAGCAGGTTGAACGAGTGGCTGGCCTTGCAGACCTGGTCGTAGGCCGGCAGCGGCAGGCCGAGCTCGATCAGCTTGGCGGCTTCGGCCTCGCAGGCGTCGAAGCGATGGAACAGCTCGGCGACGTCGGCGTGCTCGAAGTTGTAGGCGCTCTGCTCGACTTCGTTCTGGTGGTAGACGTCGCGGTAGGTCACCGGCACGCCATCGGGCCCGTAGGTCCAGACCAGGTCGAACACGTTGTCGACGTTCTGCAGGTACATGCACAGGCGCTCGAGACCGTAGGTGATCTCGCCGAGCACCGGCTTGCACTCCAGGCCGCCGGCCTGCTGGAAATAGGTGAATTGGGTGACTTCCATGCCGTTGAGCCAGACCTCCCAGCCCAGGCCCCAGGCGCCGAGGGTCGGCGATTCCCAGTTGTCCTCGACCAGGCGCAGGTCGTGCACCATCGGGTCGACGCCGAGCGCCTTGAGCGAATCGAAGTACAGCTCGACGATGTTGTCGGGGCTGGGCTTCATCGCCACCTGGTACTGGTAGTAGCGCTGCAGGCGGTTGGGGTTGTCGCCGTAGCGGCCGTCGGTGGGACGGCGGCAGGGCTGCACGTAGGCGGCGTTCCACGGCTCCGGACCGAGCGCGCGCAGGAAGGTCGCCGGGTGGAAGGTACCGGCGCCGACTTCGAGGTCGAGCGGCTGGATCAGCACGCAGCCCTGTTCAGCCCAGAAGGCGTTCAGGCGCTGGATCATGCTCTGGAAGGTGATCAGCGGGGTCGGGTGGTCGCTCGCGGCCATGGTCTCATCGCAGTGCAGCAAAGCGGGTTAGTATAGCGACGAGCCTTGCGCGCCAGGGCTTTCCCCCTGGTTTCGCACCGTTTCCCGCCTGCCGCCACGCCGTGAATCCGCCCTTCCTGATCCTCGAGACCGGCCAGCCGGTCGCCTCCATGCGCCGCCACCGCGGTTTTCCGCATTGGATCCGGGTCGCCGCCGGGCTGGAGCGCGACGAGGCGGTAGTGGTCAACGTCGAGGACGGCGAGGCCCTGCCGAGCCGCGAAGGCTTCGCCGGCGCCATCGTCACCGGCTCGGGCGCGATGGTCACCGACCGCGCCGACTGGAGCGAACGCAGCGCGCTGTGGTTGCGCGAGGCCGCGCACGCGCGCCTGCCGCTGTTCGGCATCTGCTACGGCCACCAGTTGCTCGCCCACGCCCTCGGCGGCGAAGTCGGCAACCACCCGGCCGGCCGCGAGATGGGCACGGTCGGCCTGGAGCTGCACGCCAGCGCCGGCGACGACCCCTTGTTCGCCGGTCTGCCGAGCCAGTTCCCGGCCCAGGCCACCCATCTGCAGACCGTGCTGCGCCCGCCCGAAGGCGCCACCGTGCTGGCGCGTTCGACCCACGACGCCTGCCACGCCTTCCGCTGGGGCGATCGCGCCTGGGGCGTGCAGTTCCACCCCGAATTCAGCGCCACGCACATGCGCGGCTACGTGCGGGCGCGCCAGGACGCGCTGCGCAGCGAAGGCCATTGTCCGCGCAGCATCGCCGGCAGCGTCAGCGCCACGCCGTTCGCGCGGCGCGTGCTGCGGCGTTTCGTCGGCCATGCGCGCACGCTGCACGGGCGTTGAGCGCCGTGGCCGTGCGGGCCGGCGGCTCCGGCTTCGATCGCTGCCGCGTCGCTGGCTTTAATCCCGTGCGCGTGCGGCTCGCGCGCACCATCGCAATCACGAGCAAGGCGGCCGCAAGGCCAGGACCGATCCGATGACGCAACCGATGCGCAAGGTACCGCTGACCCACGGCGTGCAATGGCTGATCCGCGCGATCAACCTGGGCACGCGCAATCCGCGTGCGATCTTCGGCGCGGCGCTGCTGTTCATGGCGGTGCTGTACCTGTTGGCGCTCGTGCTGGCGAGCCCGGCGCGCAGTCTCGCCGGCGGCGCCAACCCCGACATGGCCGGCATCGTGACGGCGGTGATCCCGATGTTCGTCGCCCTGGTGCTGGCGCTGCCGATCCTGCTCGCCGGCCTGATGCACGTGATCCGCGAAGCCGAGGCCGGGCGGCCGACCCGCGCGCGCGACCTGTTCGCGCCGTTGCGCCTGGGCAAGGTCGGCCCGCTCGCCCTGCTCGGCCTGATCCAGATCGCCCTGACCCTGATCAGCACCGCGCTGGTGGTGTGGCTGGCCGGCCAGGACTACTGGCCGCAGTACCTGGAAATGATGCGCGGCGCGCTCAGCGGCCATGTCGCGACCGCGCCGGAACCCGATCACCCGGGCCTGATGATGCTGGTGCAGTTCCTGTTCAATTATTTCAGCAACGCGATCCTGCTGATCTCGGTGCCGCTGATCATGTTCTCCGGGCTCAGCCTGTCGGACGCGGTCAAGCACAGTCTCAGCGCGTCGCTGTGGAACCTCGGCGCCTATCTGCTCGCGGCGATGCTGTTCGTGCTCGGCGTGGTGGTGTCGGCGGTGCTGGCCAGCGTGATCGCGATCGTGCTGGTGCAGGTCGGCAGCCTGGTCCACCCGGTGTTCGGCGCCCTGCTCGCCGCATCGCTGTACCTGGCCTATGGCGCGGTCGTGGTGGTGGTCATGGTCGGCACCTGTTACTACGCCTGGCGCGACGTGTTCGGCCAAGGCGAGCAGCCGGCCGCGCCGGAGGCTTCGTCGACGCCGCGCCCGGGCCAGTTGGAAGCCTGAGCCCGCGTCGGAGCTCGCGAACTGCAAACCAGAACCAGTGCTACAGGCCGCCGGCCTGGTACACGGCCGCATCCATCGTCGCCTGCATCGCGCCGAACAGCCGGGCCAACGCGAAGAAGCTCGCCGACAACTGCAGCGCCACCCACGCCCAGCCCCAGAGCGGCATCCCGGGCTCGCCGTCGCGCACCACCCGCGCGCCGGCCAGGCGATCGTGCAAGGCGCGGTAGTCGGGTTTCGCCATCGCCAGCAGATGGCCGATGTTCAAGCTCAGCCACGACAGGCCGCCGCCGAAATAGCGCAAGGCGATGCGGCCGGCCCCGAGCGCCCGTCCGTCCATGCCGGTCACGCGCAGGCGCAGCGCGCGCTTGCCGGGCGTGGCCTGCCACGGCGACAGCACGAAACCGATCTCGTAGACCGCGCCGAACAGGGCGAAGGCCAGGACCCAGCCGAGCACCAGCGCGGTCAGCGCGGCGACCGTGGTCGTGGCGGCGGCGTGCAGGGCCGGGTCGGCGATCAGCCGTTGGGCGAAGCCGCCGAAGGACAGGTCGTCGAGCACCGCCGCCGACATCACCTCGGCGGTGCGCGCGGCCATCGCCGCATAGGCGCGCCGGGCCGCTTCGGCCAGGCCCAGCCAGTGGCCGGCGCCGACCACGCTCGTCGCCGCAGCGACCGC